>JAYVPA010000071.1:0-7548 GCA_043757615.1 Sphingobacteriales bacterium
TTATCATCATATGCTTCTTTACCAAAGAGTTTTTTTATTTTCTGAATGACCTCAGAATTTGAAATCATTAGTTCTTTAGCGCGAACATCTGCATAATAGACTGGAATTTCTAAAGTGGCAAAAATCTTACAAACAGTTGTTTTTCCACTTCCAATTCCACCGGTAATACCAACTTTAATCATTTTGTCTTATTAATCGCTGATTCCATTGATTGTTATGTTGAATGATTTTTGATTAAAGGTGAATAATCATTTTATAAACTTAGTCATAATAATCTGCGATTAGATTTATTTAGTTTCAGCAGGAGCAGTATTCAATGCTTTAGATAATTCAGAATTGACAGCTGATTTTTCCATTTTTAACCGTGTTGGGCCATCTACCTGGATCAAGAATGTTTTGTCTTCATCATTTACAGATACAATTTTACCATGTATACCTGAATTAGTAATCACCTTATCACCTGACTTCAATATATCGACAAAAGCTTGCGCTTCTTTCGCTTTTTTAGATTGCGGACGGATTAAAAAGAAATAAAACACCACAAACATCAAACCCATCATAACAATAGTAGACATACCACCGCCTGGTGCTCCGCCTGCCTGTAATAAAAATAGTAAATTCATAAGAATATTTTGTACCGCAAACATACCTATTTTTTAGTTTTGTTCAACCTGCGAGGTTGATTAAAACATTTTAGTAACTTTGCAAAAATTGTATTCTATAATTATACAATCGCTAATCCATAAATTAAGATACAGATGAAATTTCTTCAAAACTTAGACATTAATGATACTAATACCGGTACATCAACAGGTACTCAATGGGTAGAAACTGATAATTTATTAGAATCTTTTTCCCCTGTTGACGGTAAGAAAATTGCTTCCGTTCAGGTGACCTCGCAGGTTGCTTATGAAAAAGTAATGGAAAAAGCAGAAGAGGCATTTAAAGTATGGCGATTAGTGCCTGCACCAAAACGAGGTGAAATTGTGCGTCAGATGGGTGATGAATTTCGCAAACATAAAGATGACTTAGGTAGATTGGTCTCGTACGAGATGGGAAAAAGTCTCCAGGAAGGCTTGGGTGAAGTACAGGAAATCATTGATATTTGTGATTTTGCTGTTGGTTTATCCCGTCAATTGTATGGTTTATCCATGCATTCAGAAAGACCAAACCACAGAATGTATGAGCAATGGCATCCGCTTGGTATTGTTGGAATTATAACTGCATTCAATTTTCCGGCTGCAGTCTGGGGCTGGAATTCTATGTTAGCTTGGGTTTGTGGTGATGTTTGTGTTTGGAAACCATCAGAAAAGACACCTTTAACAGCTGTGGCTTGTCAGAAAATAGCGGAGAAAGTAATAAAAGCAAATAATTTACCAGAAGGTTTGTCATGTTTAATAAACGGCGACAAAGAAGTTGGCGAATGGTTAGCACACGATGAACGTATTCCACTAGTTTCTGCAACAGGCTCTACAAGAATGGGAAAAGAAGTAGGTAAAGTTGTGGCAGCTCGTTTAGGGAGAAGTCTGCTTGAATTAGGCGGTAACAATGCAATCATAATAACTCCTAACGCTGATCTAAAATTAGCAGTTGTGGGAGCAGTTTTTGGAGCTACGGGAACTACTGGTCAGAGATGTACAACTACTAGAAGATTAATAATACATTCATCTATATATGAACGATTTAAAAAACAATTAATTAGTGCTTATGGACAATTAAAAATTGGTAATCCGTTGGAAGATGGCATACATGTGGGACCACTTATTGATAATCATGCAGTTAGCATGTATTCAAATGCGATTGAACAATGTAAACAACAAGGCGGAAAATTTATAGTAGAAGGTGAAGTATTAAGTGTAAATAATTATGATCAAGGTTCTTATGTTAAGCCTTGTATCGCAGAAGTGGATAGTCAATTGCCTATAGTTAAGACAGAAACCTTTGCTCCTATTTTATACCTTATGAAATACGAAAGTCTGGAAGAGGCTGTTGCCCTTCAAAATGAAGTTCCCCAAGGCTTATCATCAGCCATTGTCACAACAAACATGCGTGAAATGGAAGCATTTTTATCTGCAGCAGGTTCTGACTGCGGGATTGCAAATGTGAATATGGGTACTTCGGGAGCGGAAATCGGGGGTGCATTTGGAGGTGAAAAAGAAACAGGCGGTGGAAGAGAATCCGGATCTGATGCGTGGAAAGCATATATGCGCAGACAAACCAGTTCTATAAACTATGGAGCAGATTTACCATTAGCGCAAGGTATTAAGTTTGATTTGTAATTACATGTAAGGTCATCGAGTTAAACCTCGTTGACGTCAGCATGTGAATGATGTAAATCTTTTGTGGTAATATATAACTTAAGTGATTCAGTTAGTGGGCAACTTTGTACATCACAATTACTTTAAAATATATTATTATGAACCAGATAAAAATTTCCAGGAAACTATTGCCTTTAATATTTACAATGCTTTGCTTTTTCAGCAATCCCATGTTAAGAGTTACGGCAAAAAATAATGCACCTACAGTAAGCAAAAAAGACCTTGACGGTGATGGTGTGAAAAACAAATACGATAAATGCCCGAATACACCTAAAGGTATTACTGTCGATGCTTTAGGTTGTCCTTTAGATACAGATAAGGACGGAGTTCCTGATTATCTTGATAAATGTAAAACATCTGTAGGACTTAAGTCTTTAGAAGGCTGTCCGGATAAGGATGCTGATGGCGTATCTGATATGAATGATAATTGTCCTGATGTTCCCGGAATGGCAAGATTTAAAGGTTGTCCTGACAGTGATGGTGATGGTATTGAGGACTCAAAGGATAAATGTCCGAACCTTGCAGGTTTAGATTTATTTGCAGGTTGTCCTGATAAGGATGGTGACGGCGTTCCGGATTATATGGATAAATGTCAGGATTCACCTAAAGGTGTCAAAGTAGATGCAACAGGTTGTGCTGCGGACAGTGATGGTGATGGAATTGCTGACACACAGGATAAATGTCCGGATACGAAGAAAGGAATAATGGTGGATAATAAAGGCTGCCCTAAAGATTCTGACGGAGATGGTATAGTTGATTCTGAAGATAAATGTCCTAATATGAATGGTATGGGAACCGCAAATGGTTGTCCTGAAGTAAAGGTAGATGTGAAAAAACGTCTTCAGTTTGCTGCCCGTGGAATCAATTTTGAAACTGCTAAAGCAATAATCACACCTGCTTCTTATCCGATGTTAGATGAAATTGTAAGTATTTTAAAAGAGTATGCTGATTATAATCTTAAAATAGGCGGTCACACGGACAAAGTTGGAAACGATGAAACTAATTTCAAACTTTCCCAGGCACGTGCTGATGCTGTCAAAACATACCTTGCCAACAAAGGGGTTGAATTAACCAGAATGGAAGCTACCGGTTATGGTCCTTCAAAACCAGTTGCACCAAATAATACACCTGTGGGAAAATCACAGAACAGAAGAGTTGAATTAGAACTATTTCTTAGATAAATAAAATTTTGCTATAATTTTAAGCGCATATTCCCGTAAGAATATGCGCTTTTTGTTTTTATGTGGTTTTTTCAACATGGAATATATGTATGTGTTTTGAAATCCTTTTGACTCTGCCTTTCTTGTTACAACTCTAAAAGGCTCAAAAACAAAACCGTTATCCACATTTTGTCAATAATAATTTTGTATTAACATAGAAAATTTGTATCTTTGCAGTCCAAAATCGGACAAAATTTTAGACGACATTAAGATGACAACAACAGAAAAACAAGACATTTTTAAAGAATTCGGTGGTGCAGCTACAAACACAGGTTCTGTAGAATCACAAGTAGCGTTAATTTCTCACCGAATTAACCACATTTCAGGACACCTGAAAACAAACAGAAAAGACCACTCCTCTACTCGTTCTTTGTACAAATTAGTAGGACAAAGAAAAAGATTATTGAAATATCTCTCTCACAAAGATATTCTTCAATACAGAGCATTGATAGAAAAATTAGGATTACGTAAATAGTCCTTTCCAAATACAGCGAGGCTAAAGCCTCGCTTTTTCATTTTTATACACATTAAAAAATATATAATGCAATTTAATATTCATACTCAGACAGTAGATATTGGAAATGGTAGAACTGCTACCATTGAAACAGGTAAAATGGCACGTCAGGCTGATGGTTCAGTAGTGGTACGTGTTGGAAACTGTATGTTACTGGCAACAGCTCAGGCATCAGAAGAACCAAAAGAAGGAATTGATTTTTTCCCTTTAACTGTAGAATACCAGGAAAAATTTGCTTCGGCAGGTCGTATCCCGGGAAGTTTTCACCGTCGCGAAGGCAGAGCAAGTGATTACGAAGTTTTGATTTGTCGTATCGTAGACAGAGCAATTCGTCCTATGTTTGCTGATAATTTCAAGAATGACACACAGGTTTTAATTTATTTGATTTCTGCTGATGAAAATGTAGAACCGGATTCTTTGGTAGGTTTAGCGGCATCCGCAGCATTAAGCATCTCTTCTATTCCATTCGAAGGGCCAATATCAGAAGTCCGCGTAACAAAAATAAACGGACAGTTTGTTGTAAATCCAACACCGGCAGAAATAAAAACTTCAGAGTTAAACATCATCATTGCAGGTACTATCGACAATATATTGATGGTAGAAGGTGAAGCTAAAGAATGCAGCGAAGCAGATTTAGTAGAGGCAATTAAAGTTGGTCACGCTATTATCATAAAACAATGCGAAGCGCAAATAGCTTTACAAAAAGCTTGTGGCAAAACTAAATCTATAGTTGCTCTTCCTGAAGAAGATCAAGCTTTAAAAGAAAGAGTAAAAACATTTGCTGAAGCAAGAATTGCAGCGATTGCAAAAGCTGCTTCCGGAAAACACGAACGTAAAGTTGATTTCAAACAAATCAAAGCTGATTTTTTAGAAACAATTAGTGAAGAAGAATTACCAACGTTTAATAAAGCGTTATTCAGTAAATACTATAGCAAACTTGAAAAAACAACTATCAGAAATGTAGTGTTGGATCATAAAATACGTTTAGATGGCAGAAAAACAGACGAAATCCGTCCTTTGATTATGGAAGTTGACATATTGCCTTCACCTCATGGTTCTGCATTATTCACCCGTGGCGAAACTCAGTCATTAACTACGGTTACATTAGGTTCTAAAACTGATGAACAAATGATTGACAAAGCAGAAGATCTTACTTTTAATAAATTTATGTTGCACTATAACTTCCCTCCTTTTTCTACCGGTGAAGTGAAAATGTTGCGTGGCACCTCCCGTCGTGAGGTAGGACACGGAAATTTGGCAATGCGTTCATTAAAACAAGTTTTACCTACAGAAGATGAAAACCCATACACTATCCGTATTGTTTCAGATATCTTAGAATCTAACGGTTCTTCTTCTATGGCTACCGTTTGTGCCGGTTCATTAGCGTTGATGGATGCAGGTATACCTTTCAAAAAACACGTTTCAGGTATTGCCATGGGTATGATTGCTGAAGATGGCAAATATGCTATTCTTTCTGATATTTTAGGTGATGAAGATCACTTAGGTGATATGGACTTTAAAGTAACCGGTACAAGAGATGGTATCTGCGGAGTTCAGATGGACTTAAAAGTAGATGGTCTTTCTTATGAAGTATTGTCTGAAGCTTTAGACCAGGCTAAAAGAGGTCGTTTACATATTTTAGAAGCAATGGAAAAATGCATGCCCACTTACCGTGCTGATTTAAAACCACATACACCACGTGCTGAAAGCATTAATATACCTAAAGAATTTATCGGCGCAGTAATCGGACCTGGTGGAAAAATTATTCAGGATATTCAAGAAAAAACGGGAACTGTTATAACTATAGAAGAAAATAAAGAAAAAGGCATTGGTAAAGTAACAGTATTGTCTAATAATAAAGATAATATGGCTGCGGCTTGGTTACGAATTAATGCAATTGTCGCAATTCCTGAAATTGGTGCCACTTACGATGCTGAGGTTAAATCCATCATGCCATATGGCGCATTCGTTGAGTTTATGCCCGGTAAACAAGGTTTATTACATATTTCTGAAATCTCCCACGCGAGATTAGAAACATTAGAAGGTGTTTTAACAGAAGGTGAAAAAATAAAAGTAAAATTATTGGAAATAGATACAAAAACAGGTAAATTCAAATTGAGCCGTAAAGTGTTACTACCTAAAGAAACAGCGCAGGCATAATTTAAGGATGTCACAATAAGCAAAGCCGGTAATTATTTACTGGCTTTTTTAGTTGTTATATTTGTGGGCAATAAATAATTAATTAAAGATTTTTGTTAATTAATTGAAACTTTTTTTAACATTAAACGTATATTGTAATGAACTATTATGCTGCTTATGACATTTTTATACAAAAAAAACGATTATTTTTTTTGAATTGTGTTACATGTAGCATGTGTATTTATTAACCAACTAATTTACTACACATGAAACAACTGAAAATTACTACTAAGATCACCTCCCGTGACAGTTTCTCAATTGACAAGTATTTAAGTGAAATTTCTAAGCTGCCGATGATGTCGGAAGAAGAAGAAGTATTGGTAGCTAAAAGAATCCGTGATGGTGATTCTGCTGCTATGCAAAAACTTATTCAGTCTAATTTACGCTTTGTCGTTTCTGTAGCTAAGCAATACCAAAACCAAGGTTTGGCCTTAAATGATCTAATCAATGAAGGAAATATCGGTTTAATAAAAGCAGCTACAAAATTTGATGAAACCAAAGGGTTCAAGTTTATATCATATGCCGTGTGGTGGATTCGTCAGTCTATTTTACAGGCATTGATAGAGCAGCCACGTGTGGTTCGCTTACCTATGAATAAAGCAACCATCTATAATAAAATACAACGCGCTATTGTCGATTTCGAACAAAAAAATCAACGTGAACCATCTAATGATGAATTAGCTGAAATTTTAGAAATGAAACCGGATGAATTATCAGTTTTACGTGCTACTCTTACTTTCCACTTATCTATAGACCAACCTTTAGGTGATGATGATGAAACCACGAGTTTAGATATGATGACAGATACTTCAATGGCAACTCCTGATAGTAATTTGATTGATGAATCTTTGCATGATGAGCTGGAACATGCTTTACAATCTTTATCAGAAAGAGAAGTTGAAATCGTGAAATTTTATTTTGGTCTGAATGAATTTAATCAATCATACAGCTTAGATGAAATTGGTATTAAAATGCATCTGACACGCGAACGTGTAAGACAACTAAAAGATAAAGCTATCCGCAAAATGCGCCGCTTCGCTATCACTAAAGAACTGAAATCTTATTTGAATTGATAATTAACGATTGACAGTTAACGAATGCACGATTTTTTATTGCCAATTGTACATAGTTAATCGTTAATATTTTTTTATCTTTAAAACGTGAATAAACCGATTATTGCACCATCAGTTCTGTCAGCGAATTTTGCAAACCTGCAAGCTGATTTTGAAATGCTCAATAATAGTGTGGCGGATTACATTCACGTAGATGTTATGGATGGCGTCTTTGTTCCAAATAT
>JAYVPA010000072.1:0-7483 GCA_043757615.1 Sphingobacteriales bacterium
ATGATTGCGTTTAAAATTGTAAATAAAACGGACGCGGTAATTAATATCAATGACTTACAATATACCTGCGGTGCCGTGTTACCTATCTCTCTTATGAACATAACAGACTACTACAATACAATAAAACAAAAAGCCGGTTTGTATTGGTTATATTCTGCGGGGGTTGTAGTATATCCAAAACCGAAAATATACACAAATCCTACAACAAATATTCAGTATAAACAACCAGATAATTCAAAAAAATTTATTAAGAATGGTAAACAATTTATTCCATTACCATTTGGATTACCTGTGGCGGCTGCCAATTATGCTATCGCTTACACAGCTAATAAAAAAATGATGTTGGATTTTCAACAGCTGGATTTGACGAATAAAGTGATTCAACCACACGATAGTATTCAGGGTGTGCTGACTTTCAAAAATGTTGCTAACTGTGGTGATATTTTTATTACTGTAAAAGAATAATCAATTATAAATTTAAGAATATAGGTATGAAAAAGATTATAATTGCGGTTTCAGTATTAGTAATTTTTGCTTGCGAAAAATTTGGTTCTGAATTAAATCATGGCAAGAATGGTTGTATTGATTGTGTTTTAAGATTTGATTCAATTAGAGGCTCTGACACAACTCACTACGAATTAACTTATCCTACATGGAATGACAGTACTAATCGTACAGATTGGTGTCATTATTTAAATGAAATGAATGGCAAAATGCAAACAATTGATACAGTTTCTATAAAACAAACTGCTTATTGTAAATAATATTCTCTAAAAGATTATTCTAGTTTCCAGTTCAGATTACAGCTTACAATCTTCCCCGTTCCTTTATCAATTGTATGTATAGTGCCGGTATCACTTGCTATTGGTTTTACTTTTATATCACCAATGTAATCATCAAACATCAAATCTGTGTCTGTTACAATTAAACGTACTTCATCATCTTGACTAATCATAAATGAAATATTTTTTGCTTTCGGTCCCATTGCAAAAACCGTATTGTTCTCCACTCCTTTTTTCCAGGCACTTGCACCGCCCAATGTCACAGAAACAGCAACATCAGGTTCTGTATTATAACCGAAAGGAGAAAAATCCCATATATTCCCATTTGAAGTAAGTTTACTTGCTTCAACATAATCTATATTGAAAGTAATTTTCTGTTGTTTCTTTTTATGAATGATAAAATCCTGTACAAGTGAACGCTGCATGTATGGTTTCCCATTTCCGTCTTTTCCTGATAAAGTAATATCCACAGCGATACTGTGTTCGCCTTCCGCTAAATCAATAGCAGCATAAGGTATAAAAAAGAAACTTTTATCTTTCGTAAAACTTGCCAGAGTGCTTCCGAATTTTTTGGAATATATCAGGTTGCCTTTAGTACTTTTAAATACAACAAATGAAGGCATAGCTTTTAACAAACCTGTGGATTTCTTAAATAATATCTGAAAAGTAAAATCTGATTTGTTTAGTAATGAGTCATCTTTCAGCATTTTTTTCAGATCTGAAAAATCATAATTATATTCAATGTAAACACCATTTGCACCTTCATACATGATGTCTTTTTTAACGCTTATATTTTTAATAAAATCAAAATTTTCTGATTGCGAAAACATTAATGGAAAAGCAAAAATAAAGAAGATTAAAACCAGAAATAACCGCTTCATAATTTATTGTTTTTGTGTCTAAAGTAACCGAAAAAATGTCAAAATAATTCCGAAAATCTTAAATTATAAATATTTAGCAAATGAACAGTCATTTTGTCAGATTTTTTCCGTTGGCACATTCCTTGTCAATATAGATGTAAATCTTAATCGGAAAATTAATAACATGGGAAAAATAATAGGAATTGACTTAGGAACTACCAACTCGTGCGTAGCCGTAATGGAAGGCAGTGAGCCGGTAGTAATTACAACCGACGAAGGGCAAAGAACATTACCTTCTATCGTTGGTTTTTTAGAAAATGGTGAGCGAAAAGTTGGCGCACCTGCAAAACGTCAGGCAATCACCAATCCGACGAACACCGTTTCGTCTATCAAACGTTTTATGGGTAAGCACTTTAGCGATACTACGAAAGAGCAAAAATATGTTGCTTACAAAGTAGAACAAGGTGACAATGATACTGTTCGTGTTCGTTTACATGACAGATTGTACACTCCACAGGAAATTTCAGCTATCATTTTACAAAAATGTAAAAAAATGGCAGAAGACTATTTAGGTCAGACAGTTACAGAAGCGGTTATTACCGTTCCTGCTTACTTTAATGACTCTGAACGTCAGGCTACAAAAGAAGCGGGTTTAATCGCCGGTTTAGATGTAAAACGTATTATCAACGAACCAACTGCTGCTGCTTTGGCTTATGGCTTGGACAAAGGCGGAAAAGACATGAAAATTGCTGTTTACGACTTAGGTGGCGGTACTTTCGACGTTTCTGTTTTGGAATTAGGTGATGGCGTATTTGAAGTAAAATCTACCAATGGTGATGTTCACTTAGGTGGTGACGACTTTGACCAGTTAATCATTGACTGGTTAGCGGATGAATTCCAGAATGACGAAAGAGTGGATTTACGCAAAGATCCGATGGCTTTACAACGTTTGAAAGAAGCTGCGGAAAAAGCGAAAATTGAATTGTCATCTTCTACAGAAACAGAAATCAACTTGCCATATATCACCGCTGCTGACGGCGTTCCAAAACACTTAGTGAAAAAATTATCACGTGCAAAATTTGACCAGTTGACAGAATCATTGGTAGAACGTACATTAGAGCCTTGCAGAAAAGCATTGAAAGATGCTAATTTATCTGCTTCTAACATTGATGAAGTGATTTTAGTGGGTGGTTCTACACGTATCCCTAAAATCCAAGAAGTAGTGGAGAAATTCTTCGGCAAAAAACCTTCTAAGGGAGTAAATCCAGATGAAGTAGTTGCTGTAGGTGCTGCTATCCAGGGCGGTGTATTATCAGGAGATGTGAAAGACGTTTTATTATTAGACGTAACACCTTTATCCTTAGGAATCGAAACGTATGGTGGTGTATTCACAAAATTAATTGAATCAAACACAACGATACCTTCTAAAAAATCGGAGACTTTCTCTACGGCATCAGACAATCAGCCATCTGTTGAATTGAATGTTTTGCAAGGTGAAAGACCCATGGCGAAAGACAACAAAAAAATCGGTCTTTTCCACTTAGACGGTATTCCACCGGCACCGCGTGGTGTTCCTCAAATCGAAGTGACTTTTGATATTGACGCAAACGGTATCTTAAATGTAACTGCAAAAGACAAAGGAACAGGTAAAGAACAAAAAATCAGCATCACTGCTTCTACAGGTTTATCTAAAGAAGAGATTGAAAAAATGAAAGCGGAAGCGAAAGCAAATGAAGCTGCAGATAAAGAAGCCCGTTCAAAAGTAGATAAAATGAATGAAGCGGATAATTTAGTTTTCCAAACAGAAAAGCAATTGAAAGAGTTTGGTGACAAAATCCCTGCTGATAAAAAAGCTACTATCGAAGCTGCTGCTGCTAAATTAAAAGAAGCACACAAAAGCGAAGACATTCCTGCAATTGAAGTTGCGTTAACGGAATTAAACAACGCTTGGCAATCGGCTTCTCAGGATATGTATAATGCATCTGCATCTCAGGGCGGTCCTCAACAAGACGGCGCTGCTGATAACAATAATGCTAACAACAATTCTGAGGATGTACAAGATGCAGAAGTAGTTGAAGAAGTGAAATAGACAAAATAGTAAGTGATGGTAGTAAGTCGTAAGGCTTTTATAAATCACAGTGAACATAAAGCCATCGGGAAACCGGTGGCTTTTTTGTGTATCTGTAATATTTGTTTAGATAGAATTTAGAAAGTATATTTGAGATAAGGATGAAAAAAAGCATCTATATTTCTAAGTTAGGCGCAATTTTTTGCCACCATCTACCATAAATATGAAAACATTTATAACGGATATATTCCCAAAAATCCAAAAATTCAGTCAAAAGCTTGATGACTTAACTTTGCTAACCAACCAGCATTGGGTATCAATTGACCTGATCATTACAAATAAAACAGTTTATATTTTTAGAACTAACAATGAATTATTAATATCTACAAATGGGAAAGTAGAAAAAGCAAAGTGGGAATATTTAGGAAATAAATCAATCTTAATTGATAAATCTAATGAAAGCTATTTATTTAAACATGGGTTTTTTGATGAAAATATTTTTGCATTGAAAGTTGATAGTAGCGAAGAATATGCAGTGTTCGTTAATGAAAATAAATATGACGGCGAACTAAACTCTATAGAAAAAGTTTTAGACTTTCTAAAAAAGAAATATTTAGATGTTAATGATCAACTAGAAATTGAAAGTATAACTGGACAAAAGATAAAACCAGAAACTACAGATACAATAAATATCAAACGTGATTTAACTGCCGAACAAAAAAGACAACACGAGGAAATGCTAGAATTCAATAAAAACATTGAAATAATAACAAAATGGATTTTCGGAATTTTCACTATAGCTATATTGGTTATATTCTATCTCGTATCAAAGAACAAATAAAAAAAAGCAACTCTTCAATCTATACGAAGTACCATTTCATCGCTCGGCGAACGTCACCAAGTTCGTCTCATTGCATCACCTATCTTAAATCCTGATATCAAAAATTCAGAACAGAACTACCTCAGTAACGCAAATGTTCCTTTATATATTTTTACTTTATCGTCAGGCATTTTTGCTGTAAAGTAATATACATAATTGTCTACCTGCGCTAGTTGTCCTTTATATATTCCGTTCCAGCCTTTTGTAGCATCCGTTGCTGTATTTGTTCCGGAAATAAATGTCGGAACAAAATTAGCTGATTCAAATACTTTTTCACCCCAGCGGTTAAACAATACAAACGACAGCACTTCCATACCTTTTATATTAGACATCGGAATAAATACATCGTTAATACCATCACTATTGGGAGTAAATGCAGTTGGAATATACACATCATAAAAACATTCCTTATTGATTTTAACAGAATCAATAGTCACACAATTAGCATTAGAAACTTTTACAGAATAAACGCCGCTTTGCGTAACAATTACAGATGGAATGGTATCACCTGTATTCCATAAAATAGAAACGAAACTTCCATTTCCAACACTTAAAACTATGCTGTCACAAATGGTTGAATCTCTACCAATGTCGACAATCGGTCTAGCAAATTGTTTAATTATAATAGTATCTTTTGCGCTTCCGCACTGATTTTTATTTTCAGCCGTATAGGTACCCGGTTGTGTAACCGTAATTTGCGGACCTGTAACACCTGTGCTCCATATTGTTCCTGCATCGCCTGTAAATAAAGGGAATGAAAAATCACCACAAAAAGAAGTGTCCGAACCTAAAGTAGCAATAACCGGAGGGTCAACAAAATCTACCAGAATAGTATCGAATGCAGAACAAACGCCATTAGAAACAATCACATCATATCTTCCGAATTGATTAACTGTAATTGCCGGAGTCTGCTCTCCCGTACTCCACGTATAGGTAATGTTATTTCCGGGAACAGTTGCATTTAATGTTTTAGAATTTCCTGAACAAAGTGTGGTATCTCTTCCTAAATTAACATTTAATCCATTCGGATTTGAAATAACAATTGTATCAGAAACCGAACCACAGCTATTCGTCAATCTGGCTACATATGTTCCACCTTGATTTACAGTAATAGATACTGCCGTTGTAACGGATGCGCCATTTCTGAACCATTGTGTCTGCGAATTTCCAGTAGATAATGTATCAGTAAAATTGCCGCAGAAAGAAGTATCTCTTCCAAGGTCTGGTTTTATTTCTTTATCAATCTGAATAACAGTAATTGTATCACTTCCTTTACATCCGTTTTTAAATACATCCACATAGTATTTTCCCGGTTGTGAAACTGTAATCGAATGTGTTACTACTCCTGTATTCCATAAATAACTATCATATGATGTGCTTGCATCTAAACTGATATTTGAACCGGAACAAACTGACGTCGTCGGAGAACTAAAAGTAAAAGTGACGCCTGAATTTTGGGTAAGTTTAATAGAATCTTTGGCAATACCGCAGCCAACATTTATAGTTGCAGTATAGATGCCAGCTTGTGTAACCGTAATTGAAGCTGCCGTCACACCCGTGCTCCATACTGTTGACGAATTACCAGTTGTCAGGGTTCTTGAAAATGCCCCGCAATAGGCAGTATCATTCCCAAGATTTATGGGTGGCTGTGAGTTTGTTTGTGTAATTACAATCGTATCAAAAACATCCCCGCAGCTGTTTGATACTTTAGCAATATATGTACCGAATTGAGTTGCGGTGTACGATGCACCTGTTCCTACTTGTGTAGCTGTATTATTTAAATACCAGGTTGTGTTAGGTTTTCCTGTAGATAATGATTGCGATAAAGGACTGCATGCTGTAATATCATTTCCTAAATTTGGCTTTGTTTCTTTATCAATTTGTATTACCTGAATAGTATCACTTCCTTTACAGCCATTTTTAAAAACATCCACCCAGTATTTTCCCGGAGTTGTAATGGTTATTGCATGTGTCACAGCACCGGTGCTCCATAAATAACTATCATATGCAGTACTTGCATCCAAACTAATATTTGAACCTGCACAAACTGATGTTGTGTTTGAACCGAAATCAAAGACAATTCCTGCTGATTGAGAAAGTTTGATAGAATCTGTAAATGCTCCGCAGGTTGCTTTATATGTACCTGCTGCATTTACTGTAATTGAATCAGCTGTTACACCTGTACTCCATACTGTTGCTGCATTTCCTGATTTTAATACACGTGTGAACGGACCACAATACGTTGTGTCATTACCCAAATTAAATGCTGTACAAGTGCTGCATTTATTTACTACTATTTTTACTGAAGCAGTTTTTGTACAACCATTATCTGTAGCTGTAATATTATAAACCACGCTGTCTTTTGTACTACCACTATAAGTTAATGATTGATTGATAGTAGTTCCATTTCCTGCACTCGCTCCGCTTATACCCGCACCTCCGCTCACTGTCCAGCTAAAGGTTGCATTCGGGTCAGTACTGCTATTATTTATAACTGCACTTTGTCCGGAACAAATAGAATTATTCGGTACAGCTGTATTCAAATCTATACATACCAATTTATATTGTATCGTATTAGATACAGGCTGTGAAGCTGTTGGATTAGTAATTGCTTTTATGTAATGATATCCGGTATTACAAAAGTTAGTTAGCGGATTATTGCTGCCGTCATTTGGAATAGGGAATTTAATAGTTGTAGTACCTGATATTGAATCGAATACTATTCCGTTACATTTATCAGCAGCATTATTTTCAATGCCGCCATTTGTTGTGGAAGATGTATCAGTATTTGGTAAATGAACAACATAATTACCATCCCCGGCGTTTGGGTTTGTTGCATCAAATGGTTGTAATGAACATGGCGCATATGTTAATTCATCAAAACAACTTCTGT
>JAYVPA010000073.1:0-7436 GCA_043757615.1 Sphingobacteriales bacterium
AGCATCTGAAGATAAAGATGAATTGTTGATTGCAGATTTTGATCTGGATATGATTGATGAAGTAAGAAGTGTATGGCAGTTCTATCGCGACAGAAGACCTGAAACTTATGGAAAACTAACGGAATTATAGAACACAGATTTTTATGATTTTGCAGATCAATCATAATTATCTTGAAAATCTGCTTTCTATTAAAATTAGATATCATGGCAATAAATAATAACCGACTAACAACAGAACAATACGAACAAAACTTTAGTGATATTCATCCGCCGTTTGAAACGAAAGATGCTGCACTCACCGAAGCAAATCGTTGTTTGTTTTGTTATGATGCACCCTGCATGAAAAGCTGCCCAACAAGTATCAACGTGCCGAAGTTTATCAAACAAATCACGACCGATAATGTCAAAGGTTCAGCGCATACCATTTTCGAGTCGAATATTTTAGGGGCGGGATGTTCTAAGGTTTGTCCTGTAGAAAAATTATGTGAAGGAGCTTGTGTTTATAATTTAATGGAAGAAACACCAATAAACATTGCAAAGCTGCAACGTTATTCTACAGAAAAAGCAATTGAAAACAACTGGCAATTGTTTACAAGAAAAGTGTCCACCGGGAAAAAAGTAGCGATCGTTGGCGCAGGTCCTGCAGGCTTGAGTTGCGCACATGTGTTATCGCGTGAAGGAATTGACGTAACAATTTTTGAAAAAGAAAATGAAGGCGGAGGCTTAATGACGTATGGCATTGCAGCGTATAAAGTGACACCACAGTTTTGTGAAGACGAAGTAAATTATATTACATCAATTGGAGGAATTGAAATTAAATATAATCAGGAATTAGGAAAGAATATTTCATTAGAAGAATTACAAAAAAAATACGATGCGGTTTATTTAGGATTTGGTGTGGGTGTGGCGCGACAATTAGACATTAAAGGTGAAGAATTAAATGGAGTAGTAGATGCAATTAGTTTTATTTATGATATCAGAACAAAAGGATATGAGAATGTTCCTGTTGGAAATAATGTTGCCGTAATCGGAATGGGCATGACAGCTATTGATGCGGCTACACAGGCAAAACGACTCGGTGCAAAAGAAGTGACATTAGTTTACAGAAGAACACAAGATGAAAAACCTTGTACAGAAGTGGAATTGGATATTGCAAAACTGGACGGTTGTAAAATTATTTGGCTCGCATCACCAAAAGAAGTTGTTGGAACAAATGGGAAAGTTTCGCAATTAATTTGCAGTGTAATGAAACTCGGTGAACCGGATGCAAGCGGTCGTCGTTCTCCAATAGAAACCGATGAAACAATTACATTAGATGTCGACATGGTCATCAAAGCAGCCGGACAAATTCCGTTTGTAGATGTGATAAATTCAAATCAACTTACTAATTCAAACGGAAAAATTTTAATTGATGCTAAAAGTGCAACAAATATTAAAGGTGTTTTTGCGGGCGGCGATTGTGTAAACGGCGGTAAGGAAGTAGTAGATGCTGTACAAGCAGGGAAAGACGGCGCAGGAGCAATTTTGAATTATATATTTCACGCAAAGACGCAAAGTTTATAAGGCGCAGAGGGTAAAATGCATTCAGAAAACGAAATATCAAAGATAGTTGTCGATATATGTTTTAAGATACATAAGCAATATGGGCCAGGTTTATTTGAAATTGTATATGAAGAAATATTTTGTCATGAGTTGGAGAAAACAGGAATAGATTTTAAACGTCAACATCCTATACCACTAATTCATGAGGAAATAAAAATGGATGCGGGATTTCGTGCTGATGTGATTATTGAAAATAAAGTAATTGTTGAATTAAAATCGATTGAGATATTGGCACCTGTTCATTATAAACAAGTGCAAACATATCTAAAACTGACAAATTGTAAATTAGGATTACTAATTAATTTTAATGTTAACCTAATAAAAGATGGAATACACAGAATAGTAAATAATTTATAAACTTCTTTGCGCCTTAGCCTCTTAGCTGCTTTGCGTGAAAAAAAAATCATAGTATGGCTTCTATAGAATCAAATTTTCTCGGTATAAAATCACCTAATCCATTTTGGTTGGCAAGCGCGCCACCAACCGATAAAAAAATAAATGTATTGCGTGCATTTGAAGCAGGCTGGGGTGGCGTGGTCTGGAAAACATTAGGCTCGCAAGTGAAAAATGTTTCGTCAAGATATTCTGCTGTAGATTATCATGGAAGCCGTGTAATGGGTTTTAATAATATTGAGCTCATCAGCGACAGACCGCTTGATATCAACTTAAAAGAAATAGAAGAATGCATCAGATTATTTCCTGACAGAGCTATGGTCGTTTCTTTGATGGCAGATAACGACAGAAAAAGCTGGCACGATTTAATTGCAAAAGTAGAAGACACAGGCGCGCACGGCTTTGAATTGAATTTTGGTTGTCCGCATGGAATGACCGAAAGAGGTATGGGCGCGGCAGTAGGACAAGATCCAGAAATTGCAAAAATGGTTGTAGAATGGGTAATGGAAAAGGCAACGATTCCTGTTATTACAAAACTTACACCTAATGTACATTCAGTAGTACCAACAGGAAAAGCAGCAGTAGAAGGTGGCACAAATGCATTGTCATTGATTAATACGATTCAATCCGTTACAGGCATTGATTTAGATACACTGGTGCCGAATCCTTATGTTGCAGGCAAGTCTGTATTTGGCGGTTATTGCGGACCTGCAGTAAAACCAATTGCCTTAAAATTTTTGACAACCATTGCACAAGACCCCATTACATCTAAAGTTCCTGTTTCAGGAATTGGCGGAATAAGTACCTGGAAAGATGCAGTAGAATTTATGTTGTTGGGAGCAAGTAATGTGCAGGTTTGCACGGCAGCTATGAAATATGGTTTCAGGATTGTAGAAGATATGTGTGAAGGCTTGAATAACTGGATGGATGAAAAAGGATTTAAAAAGCTGGATGATTTTATCGGAAAAAGCGTAGAAAAAATTACACACTGGGAAGATCTGGATATCAACTATCATCACATTGCAAACATCAATCATGATAAATGCATTCACTGTGGTTTATGTTATATTGCTTGTGAAGATACTTCACATCAATCCATCAATTTAGAATATGGAAAACCATACAATACTTATTCGATAAAAGAAGAAGAGTGTGTCGGTTGTAATTTATGCCAGTTGATTTGTCCTGTTGCAGATTGCATTACGATGGTAGAGCACCGCGTTGCACCTGAGTATGTAAACTGGAAAGACTACCAACGATTAGGATTGCCGCTGAATGATCATTAAAATTACCGGGGATTGTTTTGATAGTATGTAACATATGCATCACCATCAATAATAATCATTGGATTACCTGTTTTTGGGTGATTATTTTTATCTAAAAAGCTCCATTTTGACCACATTACTTACTATATTATTTCTCCATATAAAGTTGTTGAGATTATTTAGTTGTAAAAGTAAAATCACTACCTCCGAAGGTACCCTTGCCACCGCATTTAAAATAAGCGCACCTATCTCCACGTGCCTCTAATGCCTTGTCCTGGTACTTTAAGTATATAGAAAAATAGAATAAAAAGAATGATTGTTTCAAATACTGGATGATTATTGTTTTAAAGTAAATAATTCTGAACAAAGAAAGCAATGATATACATCTAAATACAGTAGTATATGTAAATCATGTAAAGTAAACTAAAAGTTATGTAAGGGATTGTGATAGAAAAGTGAAATATTTGTATATCATTAAAAATAAATTAGTAAACTAATTAAAATTACGATTATGGAAAACAACGAAAACACAACCCCGGTAAACACTTCAACAGTAAAAGGCAGTTGGGATGAAATAAAAGGAAAATTAAAGCAAGAATATGCATCTCTTACAGATGATGATTTATTATTTGCCGAAGGCAAAAAAGACGAACTTATTGGGCGCCTTCAACAAAAAATCGGAAAAACTAAAGATGATATACGAAAAATGATAGGAGATTTATAACATTTATGTTTTCTATCTTTTTATTATTAACCAATAAACCAAACCATATGTATTACAAAACCAACAGGCTACTTAATTTAAGCGCCATTATTCTTTTTTCAACATTATTATTTACGTCTTGCAAATCTAAAGACAGTGATAAAGAAGCTGACGAAACTACAACTACTACAGAAACTGTAGTAACTACAAATACGCCGGCAGACTGGACAACCTATAGGGAAAGCACTGAAAAGGCAATTGCGATGAATGAAGAAAGAATAACTACATTGAAAGAAAAAATTAAAGCTTCAAAAACGCCTAAATTGGATGAATTCAGACAAAAAAGGATTGATGCATTAGAAGAACGAAATGCACATTTGCGTACAAAGTTAACCGATTACAAAGAAGTAAATATAACTACAGCATCCGATTGGGACCAATTCAAAGCAGACGTACAAAAAGAATTGGATGATATGGAAAAAGATATTAAAGATTTAGACAAATAATAAACAAAATTCTTAAACTTAAAATACAAACTTATGAGTAACTTACTTTATATTATCGCAGTTCTATTAGTAATAGGATGGATAGCAGGATTTTTTGTTTTTCACGCGGGTGGTCTTATTCATGTCTTATTAGTAATTGCAGTTATTGCAATTATATTAAGAATAATACAAGGTAGATCAGCCATATAACAAAAATAGATTTAATTATTAATTAATCATTTAAAATTTAAAGCAATGAACAGTGGAAAAATTTTGTTAGGGGTGCTTGCCGGTGTTGCAGCTGGTGCTACCTTAGGGATTTTGTTGGCACCGGACAGCGGTGAAAACACAAGAAAGAAAATTTCTAAAAAAGGCGAAGATTATGCCGGCAGTTTAAAAAGCCAGTTTGGCAATTTAGTAAATTCATTAAACAGCGAAGTTGATGAATTCAAAGACGGAATTAACCAATTAGCTGCTGACGGAAAATCAAAGTTTGAAGATGGAAAATCAAAAGCAAGTAACCTTAAAAATGACTTAACACATAGTGTTAGTTAAGGGTTCTATTTTAAAAAGATCATAGTATGGATACGCCGGAAAAAAGTTCACTTGAAACATTAATTGAGACGACACAGGCATACAGTAAAACGACGCTAGAGTTAACGAAATTAAAGGGTTTAAAATCAATTGCTAATGTAATAAGTGTAATAGTAGCACGATTATGCCTGGTAATAACAGTTTTTGTAAGTTTAATTATCATAAGCATAGGTGGAGCATTGTGGTTGAATGATATTCTGGCTAAGCCATACTATGGATTTTTTATTTTAGGAGGGTTTTATCTATTGATTGCAATAGTCTTATATTTTTTCCTGCCAACATGGATTAAAAAGCCATTTGGGAATTTAATTATTTCAGAAGCATTAGATTAATTTAGTTATGGCAACGATACAAACACATCAGGATTTGCAGGAAGCAATCAGAGATCTGGAAAGCAGACAATTAGCAGAGAAAGATTCTATGCAGCAACATTTTCATGACTCATATGAAAATATCAAACCTGTGAATATTATAAAAAATACAGTAGATGACATTAATCACTCTGCGGAAATTAAAAATGCAATTTTAAAAGCTGCGATAGGACTAGCTATCGGATATATAACCAAGAAACTTATTGACAGATATGCAGGCGGAGGCAAAACATCAAGTTCTGCGAGGTCCCGAATAGGTACTATCGCACAGTTTCTTATGTCAGCATGGGTGGCTAAAAATGGTACCGCCATGAAGAATATAATAATGCATTTCTTCAAACAGATTCTTCACAAAAAATTACAAGGTCGTCAGTTACAATTACCGGCTGCGTCAAATTTATAATTTTACTTAATTAACAAACTATGAAACCGGATATCGGAATATCAAGCAAAGATTTGCAGACAACAAACAAAACATTAAGTATGATTTTGTCTAATGAAATGTTGCTGTACGTAAAGACAAGAAAATTTCACTGGAATATTTCAGGAAATAGTTTTATGGAATTGCATTTACTTTTTGAAGACCAATATAAAGAGTTGGAAGAAGTAATTGATGAAGTAGCAGAACGAATTAATAAATTAGGGAGCCATACCATAGGCACGATGAAGGAATTCAATCAACATGCCACTCTCAAAGAAACACCTGGTGAATATCCGTCACAAAAACAAATGATTACAGAGCTTTTAGAAAATAATGAACAGATAATAAAAGAAATCCGTAAACATATTGACAATGAAAAAAAAGAAGGATTAGATGCGGGAACTGTTGATTTCATTACGAAAATACTGGCGCAGCATGAAACGATTGCATGGAAATTACGAAGATATTTAAATTGATACAGGATATTATTTCTAGATTCAGTTACAAAATAAAATTTTTAAGCCCTGTATTATCAGGGCTTTTTGCTGTCTGAAATGATTTTAATTAACTTAAATTCATGAATGACCAATTATGTCTAAGAACGCATCAAGGTTATGAAATATTTTCAACAGTTATAGTACATTAACTAAATGAAAACATGTCTTATATTTATTAATCATTAAAAAAATTGTATTACGTTATTTTTATCAGCAGAAGGTGAAATGTGCAATTATATAATGTTTGAATGCTTCTGAATGTTTAAACAAAATGATAGCGGTTTCAATTTTTTGAAGCCGCCTATCATATATTTAGAGCATATAATTTTATAAAAGATTGCTGAAATTTTACGAAGATATATAGAGAATTTCTTTGGTATTAACCGCAGCTTTTATTTTTGAACCACAGGTTTTTTAAAGAAGAAATTCTGCTTCGTTGGTATGGTATCACCTAATAATGTCGCAAATGGTTTTAAATCTTCGATACGGTCAAATATCACTTTAAAGATGGCAGTTAATGGCAATGATAAAAACATGCCGGGAATACCCCAAATTGCGCCACCTGTCAATACCACAATGATTGACGCAAGTGCATTTATCTTTACTTTTGATGCTACAACATAATGCATCAGAATGTTATTGTCAAGAAATTGTACAATGGCATATGCTACTAAAACCCAAAGCGCAGCATTAGCGGATTGCGTGGTTAAGGCAATTATCATTGGCAGCAATACAGCAACTATACCACCGATATACGGAATGACATTTAATATCCCACCTATAATACCTAACAAGACGGCAAAGTCCACTCCAATAATTAATAATGCTATTATGTTTAACGTGGAGACAATTACAGATTCTATTAGCAAACCCACCAGGTAGCTCTGTATCAGCGATTTTGATTCGGATAAAATAACTTCAATATTATGGTGTTTGCTTTTATTAAATACCTTTCCCAGAAATTCCATGATAAGTGTTTTATAAAACAATATCATAAACATGTAAATAGGTATTAAAAAAATAGTGATAAGTGTAGTTGTTATGGTAATGAGCGTTTGACCAAGAAGCGAAGAAGTGCTTGTTACAGCACTGTTCATTGCGTTAT
>JAYVPA010000074.1:0-27629 GCA_043757615.1 Sphingobacteriales bacterium
TACATGTTGCCGGTGTGAAGATTGATACCACAAAAGATATCAAAGACATTAAAGAGCCTTTAAAAATACCTTTAACACTTCAAGAAATAGCACCTTACATAATTGGTGCATTTATAATTGCAGTTCTTGCAGCGTTAATCACATGGTATTTTATTGAAAGAAGAAATAAAAAGAAACCTCTGGACGAAAAATATTTATTGCCGCCGCACGTATGGGCTTTAAAGGAACTTGACAAATTACAACAACAGAAATTATGGCAATCCGGAGAAATAAAAAATTATTATTCGCGGCTTACAGATATCGCAAGAACTTACATTGAGCTGCGATACAAGATTCCTGCTATGGAAAAAACGACTGACGAATTGATGTTGTCGATGCATAAAGGAATCATGAAACAATCACTGAAAAAAGAACTGAACGATGTTTTAGTACTAAGTGATTTTGTAAAGTTTGCAAAAGCACAACCTGATTTTCTGGAAAATGAAATGTCCTTAAAAACGGTTAAAGACTTTATTGATAAAACAAAACTGGTAGAAGATGAAAAATCGCAGATTAAATGATTTTATTGATTAATATAATTAAAAAGAAAATACTCAGGACTTATAACTCATGACACATAACTTTCTACCATATACATTTGCGCAGCCTCAATACTTCTGGTTATTGCTGGCATTGCCTTTTCTTATATGTTGGTTATACTATAAAAGAAAAACATTTTTCCCGACGTTTAACATTCCGCAGCATGGTGGCGTTTTGTCACAACCCACTTCGTTAAAAGTAAAATTATTAGCAGTATTACCTGCTTTGAAAATTTTAGCATTCATTTTTTTAGTTACTGCTATGGCTCGTCCGCAAAGTGCCTTATCAGAAAAAGAAATTTCCACACAAGGGATTGATATTGTATTATCCCTGGACATTTCAGGCTCAATGCTGGCAAGAGATTTTGAACCGGACAGATTAGAAGCTGCAAAGAAAGTGGCGATGAATTTTATTAAAGACAGGTCGAACGACAGAATTGGGTTGGTGATTTTTTCAGGTGAAAGTTTTACGCAATGTCCGATTACAATTGACCATCAGGTTTTACTAAACTTATTCAAAGACATACATAGCGGTATGGTGGAAGACGGTACAGCTATTGGCATGGGCCTGGCTACTGCAGTTGCTCGGTTGAAAGAAAGTAAATCAAAAACGAAAATTATTATCCTGATGACAGATGGTGTAAATAATATGGGTTATATTGATCCATATACTTCTATTCAAATCGCTAAAACATTTGGTGTTCGCGTTTATACAATTGGAATCGGGAAAAATGGCAATGCGCCATATCCTGTAAAAGACCAAAAGGGGAATACATTTTATCAAAGTTTCCCTGTGCAGATAGATGAACCGCTATTGAAAAAAATTGCACAGGAAACAGGCGGGAATTATTTCAGGGCTACAGGAAATAATTCTTTAAAAAACATTTACGATAATATTGATAAGCTGGAAAAATCGAAAATAAAAATCAGTAATTATCATCGCAGAAATGAGCATTTCCATGTGTTTGCGTTTTTAGCATTATGCTGTCTATTGGCTGAATTCATTTTATCAAGAACTTATTTAAAAACAATTCTGAGTTAATGCTACGATTTGAACATAAAGAATATTTTCTGTTACTGCTGTTAATTCCTTTAGCAGTTGGATTGTATTACTATATTCAATATCAGACAAAGAAACAATTACAGAAAATCGGCAATCTGGATTTAATCAATAGATTAATGCCTGGCAGAGATGATAAAAAATTATTGATAAAATTTATTTCGTTCAACATCATTATATTTTTCCTCATACTTGCATTGGCTCAACCACAAATGGGAACAAAAATGGAAAAAGTGCAACGTAAAGGAATTGACGTTGTCATTGCATTAGATGTTTCGAAAAGTATGTTGTCACAGGATGTGGTACCATCGCGTTTAGATAAATCAAAATTATTGATTCAAACATTATTAAAAAAATTAGATGGTGACAGAGTTGGTCTGGTTGTTTTTGCAGGCAATGCATATTTACAGATGCCGTTAACTGTCGACTATTCTTCTTTATTATTATACCTGCGTTCTATCAATACAAATTCTGTTCCTACGCAAGGCACCATTATAACAGATGCCTTGGAGACTTCAGAAAAAGCTTTCAAACAAACGGATAAGAAATACAAAGCAATTATTGTTATTACCGATGGTGAAGATCATGAAGAAGATGCTATCAGTAAAGCAGAAGAATTAGCTTCAGATGGTACAAAAATTTTTACAATTGGTGTAGGCACAGCAAATGGAGGCACCATTCCGGTTTATGATCAGATTGGAAATAAAGTGGATGAAAAGAAAGACGAGAACGGACAAGTGATTGTTTCTAAAATGAATGCAAATATGTTACAGGCATTGGCAAAAGGCGGAAACGGAAATTATTATTTACTGGATAATTCCAATCAAGTGGCTGATTTTTTATCGAAAGACATCGCTAAAATAGAAACGAAAACAATTAATGATAAAGTGTTTACCGATTTTGTGGAACAGTTTCAATACTTCCTGTTATTCGCATTATTAGTTTTAATAGCAGATTTCTTCATCACTTACAGAAAAAAATGGTTTGATTTTAAGAATGAAAAATAAAATCCAACATATAAAAAATTGGTTGCGGGAGAACAAAAAGACTGTTTTTATAATATTCCTTATAAAACTATTTTTAAAAATAGCAATTCTTGGATTTATAGTTTTCTCAGCAGCAAAATGCAGCGCACAAAGCGCAAATAAATTATTGCGGGAAGGAAATAAATTTTACAACAATGAAAAATATAACAATGCCACTGAAAGCTACAGCAAGGCTTTACAAAAAGCACCTAAAGATGTACGTGCCGGATTTAATCAGGGCGACGCATTGTATAAGTTAAATGAAATGGAAAAAGCAAAAGATCTTTTCAATGCTGTAGCAAAAAATTCAACAAACACAGATATCCAGGCAAGAGCGAATTATAATATCGGCAATATTTTGTACAAAAAAGAAAAATGGGAAGAAAGTGCAAGAGCTTATAAAGAATCTTTAAAACAAAATCCAAAAGATGAAGATGCTAAATGCAATTTAATGATGGCATTAGCTAAAATTAAAAAGAATGGCGGCGGCGGAAAAGACAATAAAAAAGATAAAGACAAACAGGATAAAAACCAGGATAAGAATCAACAGCAGGATAAGAATCAGCAGCAGAATGGAAATAACCAGCAGCCGAAAAATCAGCAGGGTCAGGATAAACAACAACAGCAGCAGAAACAGGAACAGCAGTTTCAGATGAGCAACGAAGAGGCTAAAAAATTACTGGATGCTATTGGAGCAGAAGAAGCAAAAGTACAACAGAAATTAAGCAAAGAAAAAGGCAAACCTGTAAACAAAAAAATACAGAAAGACTGGTAAATTAATTTGAAAATTTGAGAATGAAGCAATTTGAAAATTATTTAAATAAGCCAATAAATATAAACACCAGTTTATCATCTTATTTTATTGCCGGATTTTTATTCTGCATTCTTGTTCTAAATATTAATGTGATTTTTGCACAGCGTTTCACTGCAACTGCAGATGGAAATGAAATTCCGTTAAACTATACATTCAATGTTACCTATTCTGTAGAGAATGGCGAATTACAAAAATTCTCACCACCGCGCTTTGACGGTTTTGATGCTGCAGGTCCTGCACAGAGTACCAATGTTTCCATTATAAATGGAAAGATGTCAAAGGCTGTTTCTTACACGTATACATTAAAGCCCAAGAAACAAGGGGAGTTTGTCATTGGCGCAGCAACAGCTATTGTTAATGGCAATCAAATGTCATCAAATACAATTAATATAAAAGTTATTGCACCAGCCAAGCAACAAGCACAACAACAATATAATGATCCGTTTGATGTGTTCAGGCAACCGCAGCGACAGCAGGCCAGTGAAGAGGATATTAAAAAAATGATTGAGAAAAATATCTTTGTGCGTGTAGTTCCTTCAAAAACATCGTTGTATCAGGGCGACCAGTTTTCTCTTTCTTACAAACTTTATTTCCGGATACAATACCAGACTTTACAGGCAACGAAAAATCCAAGTTATGAGGGCTTCTTAAGTGAGGAATTTAAATTGCCTGAACCAAACAGAAACGAAGAGCCGCCTATTGAAGTCTATGAAGGAAAAAAATATTATGTACAGGAGTTCAAACGTGTTTCATTATTTCCAACAAAATCCGGCAGGATAACTATTGAACCGGTTGAATTGACAGGAACAGTTTTAGTAGAATTACCGGACCCGGATTTCGGCGGATTTTTCAGCACCTTACAACCCTATGATTATGCTTTTAAGAGCAATGCTATTGACTTAGACATCAAGCCATTGCCTGAAAAAAATAAACCGTCAACATTTAGTGGTGCAGTCGGAAAATTTTCTTTCGACGCAAAATATGATAAGACAAAATGTAAAGTTGGCGAACCAATTTCTTTAAAAGTGAAATACACCGGAACGGGAAATTTAAAATTAATCACACCGCCAAAACTTGAATTCCCTGAAGAATTTGAAGCTTATGAACCAAAAACAAAAGACGAGTACCAAAACAACGGCAGTGCAGTAAGTGGCTCTAAAACATTTGAATATATTATCGTTCCGCAGGATGGCGGCAAATTCAAACTGCCAAAATATGAGTTTGCTTATTTCGATGTAGAAAAAGGTGATTATGTAAAATACACATTGCCTGAAACAGAAATTGAAGTGAGCGGAAAAGCAAAGCTTAGTGAAAATGTCATCAGCTTTTTTATACGCGAAAAAGAAGATAAACCTAAAACCATTTACGGTATCAAAAAACAATACGTAAGAAATACCGGTTTTATCGGAAGCACAGGCTTCTGGATGCTTGGCATTACTCCTCTAGTATTTTTGTTTATCGGATTTATTTTCAGAAAACGTGATTATTCTGAAAGCGATTTGCTATTCATGCGCAGAAAAAAAGCGAATAAAATAGCGTTGCGCAGAATGGCGACCGCTAAAAAATTGTTACAGCAAAGAAATGAACAAGGTTTTTACAATGAAGTGATTCGTGCACTATGGGAATATTTATCTGACAAACTTTATATTCGGCAAAGTGAGCTGTCAAAAGAAAATATTGCGGATAAATTACGGATGAAAAGTGTAGCGGACGAGAAGATTGACGCACTTAAGACAACGTTAGATACTTGCGAGCAATCATTATTTTCACCTGTAGGACAGGAATATGCAATGCAGAAAACATACAGCAAAGCAGTTGAATTGATTATTGATTTTGAAGAACAATTGAAAAACAATTTTTAATCTTGAATGATATATGTTGAATATCTAAAGAATGAAGACAAAACTTAAATACATTATTCTACTTGGCTCTTGGCTCTTGACTCTTGACTCTTATAGCCAGGATTCAAAATCATTATTTCAGACTGCAAACACGTACTATCAGAATAAACAATACGATGAAGCTGAAAAGATGTATACGCTATTGATAAAACAGGATAAAAATAATGCGAATGCTTATTACAATCTGGGAAACACTTATTATCATTTACACCAATATACGAGTGCTGTTTTAAATTATGAAAAATCAAAAAAACTGCAGCCTGATAATAAATACGCTGACCGGAACATAGAATTGACCAACAATAAATTATTTTCAAAAATAGAATTCAGTAAAGAGTTTTTTGTTACTAAGCAATTAAAAAATGTAGTACATACAAAATCATCTCACAGTTGGGGTGTTTTTATGTTAATTGCAATATGGATGGGCGCAATAAGCATTTGTATACACTTTCTTTTTAGTAATAAATTCTTATTCAGGGTTGGAACTGCTGCCATTTTATGTTCAGTTCTTTTTGCCTTCTTTACATACAATTCTTATAATAGTGAGCATCAGCATGATTTTGCAATCGTAATGCAGCAAAATGCTTATATTAAAAAAGCACCCGTAGAAACCATGAATGCAGCACAAGCAGTTCAAGCAGGCATTAAAGTCAAGATCATAGACACGGATAAAAACTGGCTGAAAATAAAACTACCTAACGATAAAACCGGCTGGATAGAAAAAAATAATCTCGAATTTATTTAGAAGGTAATACTATCATAAATAACTTTTTGCTAAAAGTAATCACTGTAAACCTATATTAGTTGTTTAAATGATTATTTTTATCCATTATCATAACTGTATTGTTTATCATCTTCTAAACTCATTTATTTTTTCTATTTTTATTTTATGCAAAAAATGCTGCTGATATTATCTCTTTTCCTTATAAATAGGCCCTCATTATCTGCGCAGACATTTGATTATACTGCTACCTGCAAACAAGCATATCAATCAATTTTTAAATTGAAACTTTCAGAAGGTTTGCAATTATTAGAGAAAGAAAAAAAAGATAATCCAAAAAATTACCTTCCTTATTTTATTGAAAACTATGCTGATTTTTTAAAACTTTATATTAATGACAATCAGAAGTTATATGATGCAACAGAGCCAAAAGTTGAAGCACGGCTGGAAAAATTAAAAAGCGGAACACCTAATTCACCTTACTATTTATATTCACAGGCAGACATCCATTTACAATGGGCTTTATGTAAAATAAAATTCGGTGAATATGTAAGCGCTGTTTTTGAAGTAAAGAAAGCATATGGTATGCTCCTCGAAAACCAGAAAAAATATCCGGATTTTAAACCGAATGTAAAAAGCCTGGGCTTGCTGCATACTATTTTTGGCGCAGTACCGGATAAATATAAATTTGGTGCAAAACTGTTAGGCTTAAAAGGCTCTATCGATCAGGGTTTGAAGGAACTGAATTCCGTTATGCAGGATGAAAATTTTCAGTTCAAAGAAGAAACAGTTATTATGTACACCTTGCTGATATTGCATTTGCAGAAAGACAAAAAAACCGCATGGAGCATGATAGAAAATACAAACGTTCCCTTAGGCGATAATTTATTGAATCATTTTATTGCATCTACCGTTGCGGCACATACAGAAAAAAACGAAAAGGTGATCTCTATTTTATCATCAAAACCTAATTCTGCAGAGTATTATCCGTTTCCGTTTTTAGATTTTTTTTTAGGAAATGCTAAACTCAATAAATTAGACAGTGATGCTGATATTTATATCAAAAAATTTATTGCAGCAAATAAAGGTCGTTCCTACCAGAAAGAAGCGTACCGTAAATTAGCATGGTATTATTTAGTAAATGGCAACCCGATTTTATATAAAAAATATATGCAGCAGATCTTACTGGTAAAGTATGCACCAACTGATGAAGATAAATCAGCACAGAAAGAAGCGGAACAAAATTTTATACCGAATAAAGAATTACTAAAAGCGAGAATTTTAAGTGATGGTGCGTATTTTGATAAGGCACTTCAAATTGTAAACAGCATACAGACAGACAAACTTACGCGCACGCGTGATAAGATTGAATATTATTATCGTAAAGGCAGAATCTGCGACGAGCAGAATAATACTGCAGATGCAATAAAAAACTATTTATTGACCATCCAGAAAGGTGAACCGTACAATTATTATTTTACTGCAAATGCCTGTATCAAAGTGGCGAATATTTTTGAACGGCAAAACAAAAAAGCGAGTGCCATTCAATATTATAAAAAAGCAATCGCCTTGGAAAAGGACGAATACACAAACAGTATCGAAGCCGAAGCAAAAGCAGGACTAAATAGATTGGGCGAATAAATATTTAAAACAAAACCGTAATTTGCACTTTGTAAAATTGAATATCTGATAATGGCAATTCTCGAATACATTTCTTTAAAACCTTATAATACATTTGGCATTGATGCAACTGCACATTTTTTCTGTAGAGTAAGATCAAAAGAAGATTTCCTTCAGATTATTCAGGACGAATTACCGCATTATAATAAATATCTCATCATCGGCGGCGGCAGTAATATTTTATTGTGTGATAATTTTGATGGTTTAATTATTAAAAATGAAATCGTTGGAATTGAAATTATTAAAGAAGACGCAGAGTATATCTGGATAAAAAGTTTTTCGGGTACCAACTGGCACGATTTGGTATTATATTGTGTCAACAAAAATTATGGCGGTATTGAAAATTTATCCTTAATTCCGGGAACTGTTGGCGCGGCGCCTATGCAGAATATTGGTGCATACGGTGTAGAATTAAAAGATACGTTTGTTGAACTGGAAGCGATTGAAATCAAAACCGGTGAAACGTATATTTTTAAGAAAGATGCCTGTGAATTTGGCTACCGCGAAAGTATTTTTAAGAAAAAAGAAAAAGAAAATTATTTTATTTATTCTGCTACGCTGAAGTTGTCAAAAAATCCTGTCATCAATATTTCCTATGGTGATATTCAAAAAACACTGGAAGAAAAAAACATCCAACATCCGACTATAAAAGAGGTTTCAAATGCTGTAATTGAAATTCGGGAAAGCAAACTGCCAAATCCAAAAGAATTGGGGAATGCAGGAAGTTTTTTTAAAAATCCGGAAACAGAAAACAGTATTGTAGAAAAAATACAACTTGAATTTCCTTCTATGCCGAAATATGATTTACCAAACGGGAAAGTAAAAATTCCTGCAGGATGGCTGATTGAGCAGTGCGGTTGGAAAGGCAAACATATCGGAAACACAGGCAATCATGCGAAGCAAGCATTAGTTATTGTAAATTATGAAAATGCTACAGGAAATGAAATCTGGCAGCATGCATTAAACGTTCAAAAATCTGTACAGGAGAAATTTGGTATTTTGCTAGAACCAGAAGTGAATATTATATCATAAAAAAAGCCATCCACCAACCGGCGGATGGCTTTCAATTATTATTTACCGTATTTTTTTCTTGTTGCTTTATCTACCTTGTCTACTCTCCTATTTACATCCACACCAGGTGTTTTTACTTTTGCAGGTTTCCCTTCTTTTGCCTTAGCCTTCTTTTTCTGGTCAGTTTTCATTTTATCTTTCTGAAAATTGTAACCCAACTCTACATTTAATCCAAAGAAATAATTTTTAGATTTTTTATAATCAGTATGTGCTTTATATGCCGTAGCATTAATATCATTCAAACCAAATTTGGTTTCCATAGCAATACCTAAGTACATGTTATTATTAAAGATGTAATCAAATCCGAATTTCAATACTCCCACACCTTGTATCGTTTTAAAATAGGATTTATAATTACTGCTTTGGTTTGGCGAATAATCTTTATCACCACCAATAGTTGTCCCATTTATTGAATAAGGAATTGGATAACCGTAATTTTTTATATTTCCTGTATTCTTTAAGTCAACCGTATAGTTCATTTGTGCCTGTAATAAAAAATCTGTTTCAAAACCAACCAATAATTTCATTCTAAAATGAAAATGGTCATCCGCTATACGTATATGTTGTTTTTGTCCAGATAATAATGGTGCAAAACGATATAAAACACCAAAACCCATGTATTTAAAATCCACTGTCTTGCGGTGTGTTCCGATCAAAGCAGGATATTTTGTCCATTTAAATTCATCCTTGTAATTCTGTCCTTCGTCGCAAAAATTTGCAAAAGCCACAATACCATGTTGTTCCTTAAAATTATAACCGCCTTGTATAAAAGCGTGGTAGCTGAATTTTGGTCTGTAGTCTAATTCTTTTGAGTTTTCAGCTAAATAATACGTGTTTTGAGCCAGCATATAGGACAAACCGGGTGTAATACCAACACTGATACTTCCGCCTTTTTGTGCATAAAGACCGGAAACCGTAAAAATAGAAAGAAAAATAAATGTAAAATTTCTTAGTTTCATGCGATTATTTTTTATTTTTTGTGGCGCGCATAAAATCATAAAAATGATTTCATCTTGCATACTTTCCTCAAAGATAGGGATTTGCATCAAAAATATTTACATTATTTAATGAGTTCTAAAAAAAGCAGTCTTAGTAAATCCACCTTAATTAGAAGCATTCAATGCTCCAAGTCTTTATATCTGTATAAAAACAATTATAACCTCCGCGATAAGCCTTCTACGTCACAGCAACAAAAATTTGACCGAGGCCATCGTATCGGGAAATTAGCTCATCAGTTATTTCCTAACGGAAAAGACTGTTCGCCTCCAAGTCCATTTAGTTATGATGAATCCATTGCCGCTACAAAATTATTAGTACAGCAACAATTTCCGGTAATTTATGAAGCCGCGTTTAAATACAATGGCATTATGGCTGCGCTCGATATTCTGGAAAATAAGGATGGCAAATGGTATGCGCATGAAGTAAAAAGCTCGTTTCGTATTTCCAATACTTATTTATTAGATGCTGCGATTCAGTACTACATCATTACAAAAAGCGGTGTTGCATTGGAAGACTTTTCTATTGTAACTATTGATAATGAATATGTATATACTGGCAATTTAGAAATTCCGTCTTATTTCAAAATCACGTCTGTACTTGCGGAAATACAGGAACGGATTCCTTTCATTGAAAAAACTATTGAGAATGCTATCGCTACTTTAGATAATATATCCATGCCTGAAATTGTTATTGGTGCGCATTGTACCAAACCGTATCCCTGCGATTTTCAGGGGTATTGCTGGACAAACATTCCAAAAGATGCTGTTTGGTATTTACCCGGAATTTCTATGCAGGAAAAAAGTAATTTCATTGCAAAAGGCATCAACACCATCCATGAAATTGACAACATGGATGAATTAAATATGCGTCAGAAAGTAATCATTAAAAGTTTTCAGACACAACAGCCTCATATCATTCCGGAAAAATTAAAATCATTTATAGCACCGATTCAATTTCCGTTATACTACTTTGACATCGAAGCATTCCAGCCTGCGGTTCCTTTATTTATTAATACAAAACCATACGAACGGATTCCTTTTTTATATTCGCTGCATTATAAAGAAAATGAAACTTCAGCGTTACAACACGTGAGTTATATTTCACCTGTTGGAGCTGATGACAGGATAAATTTTATTGAACATTTTCTCCATGCAACAGAAAAACCGGGACAGATCTTAGTCTTTAATACTTTGATGGAAAAAAGTATCTTGTTTAAAATGATGACTGATTTTCCTCAGTATAAAAAACAAATTCTTGAACGGATCAACCGGATTATTGATGTTGAAATTCCGTTTAAAGAACTGCAGTATTATCATCCTGCGCAACAAGGAAGTTTTTCATTAAAGGCTATTGGAAATGCCTTACTGAAAAGAGATGAATTTTCTTCAAGTACCGTAAAAGATGGCGAAGAAGCCATGGCTGTCTATAATGAATTGTTTTACTGGAAAAATAAAGAAGACATTTCTGCTAAATTACAACAGCTTAAAACGTATTGCTTCACTGATACATTTGTGTTGTATGAAATTTTTGAGAAGTTAAAAGAATTGAATGCTGATTAATGCACCAGTAAAAACTTCAGCTTGGCCGTTTCTTTTTTACCTGCACCTTTACACAAGGCAAAATAAATTCCTGTCGCTGCACGTTCGCCGTTGAGCAGCTTTCCATCCCACACAGCCTGACCGCCTAATGCAGTAGTTTCATACACTAAATTACCGCTGAGGTCCACAAATTTTACATTGCAGTTATTCGGAATGCCTTTCACAGCGATCAGTCCGTCATAATTTTCACGAACCGGATTCGGATAAACAAAAGGTTCATCCGTATTGTCAGAGGTAGTAGTGGCGTCTGCCCTGTAACTGCAGATTCCCTTTCCTGTGCCTATAAATAAATCACCGTTTTCAGGATTTATCGTTAATGAACGAATATAGTTTGACAATAAAGGCGAATTCGTTTCATTGAAATAATGAATTGTTTTTTGTCCGTCAGCACTTAGCAAAAACAAACCATTGTTGGTGCCAATCCATTTTCTGTTGGCGGCATCCACCATAATGCAATTGATGATTTCATCTTCCAGTAAATTATCACAAAATCCGCTGCCATCTTTTCTGTCGATACAAATTTGTTCTGCTTCACATGCATTTTCTGTTACATAACCGGCACATGAAATAATTCCGATACCTTGTTCTGTTCCCAGCCAGATTACACCGTCTTTATCTTTCGCCATACATATCACATTGTTTGCAGGCAAGTTTCCAAAACCGCTGCCCGTGCTGAAATTATAATATTGGTCATCGGATTTATCATCAATATCATTTCCATAATTCAGCATAACCAAACCTCCGCTGACATCGCTTTTTGCCACCCATATCTGATTGTAATCATCTACCAGAATATCTTTTGCCTGTTTCGCATTTAAAAATCCTGAATTAAAATAAGTATAAGAACCATCTGCCTTTCTGCAAATTATTGGCACAGTAGAATAGGCATCTGATAACCACACATTCCCTTGTGCATCCAAATCAGCACCCGATATCCTGAAAGAATTATCGCTGTTAGGTCTGTATTTATTTACGGCGAATGTTTTATCTGCCACATTATATTCAAGAATACCTACCTGAGTACCGAAAATAATTTTGTTTTCATTGGGTATTGTTTTTAATACTTCAATATCTGTAAAAGTATCCAGGATGGGCGTGTTATAAATATCCATATAACTCCAGGTGTAATCGGTACATTCATAAATCCCATTTTTATTGGATGTCGGAGACCAGCTATCTGTAATAGGTGAAGACGTTACCCATAATGTGTTATTCAGGAATTCCATTTCTTTGCTGGTGATATTGGGTGGGGCATTGGGATAGATTCCATTAAAATTTCCTCCTTCTTGGTGAACCAGACCTCTGTATAAATCAGCATGCCATAAATCACCATTCTTATCCTGTAATATCTGGAGCGGATAAGAAATATTTCCGTTTGTAAAAAAATTGAAAGTTGTACTGTTCCATTTTCCAATACGATTATCTATAATGTCGGTTCCGTTTTTTTTCTGCTGTGCAATCAATAACTGGCCGTAAGAATTATTTAAATTACGTGTAACCCAGTTTGCATCCGCTGTAAAAAACGTGGTCCAGTTTGTTCCGTCAAATTGATACAATACATTATCAATCGCCGCAATAATTTTATTTTGAAACTGCGTAACAGCTGTTGCTTCTGTTTGCGGTATTCCAACTGAATATTGTGTCCAGTTATTAAAATCTAATAGATTTACAACAAAAGACCTTTTTCCTCGCATCACACCTTTGGTAGTTGCGCAACAAATGTAATTTTCATCTGCCCAGACAGCATTTACTCTATATGTAGACAAACCATCATTAAAAATGTCAGTTTCGGAAACTTCTTTTTTATCCAGATCAATTTTCATTAATCCAAAACCGGTGCCGAGATAGGCAATTCCATTTACACAAAAAATATGATAGATATTTTTGTCACCTGCGATGGTAGCATTTTTCAGATAGGGCAGATTGGTAATTTTACCGTCATGAATCAGGTCTATATTGGAATTTTTATAGGCTATAATTAAAGTGGAAGTTGTAGTATCATATGCAATCTGCGCCACAAAAACTTCTGCCAGACCACTGACTTTGGTGTATTTCTCTAAAAAATTATTATCAATATTTGCCCCGATAACGCCATTTTCGCAGGCAGCGTAAATATAATCCCTGCTCTGGCAAACAGAAGTAGCATTTCTCAAAGGCAAATGTGCCGTCCATGAACCTAATGCCAGATTTTGAGCATTAGATGTAAGCCCGCAGCCAAATAATAGAAAAAATATTATATTATAAAATGTCGTATTATTTAGATAGGATTTCATTATACTTTTCAAATTAGAATTCTATCCAAATCTATGAATTTTATGTGAGAAAGAACGAATATATTAACGGGCAAAATCAGCTATTTAGTGTAGCTTTTAGTATATTTGCGCCAAATTTTTTTGAAGTAGAACAATATGTTGAACGCAAAGCAATACAGAGAAGTTAAGAATCTATCACAAACACAGATTGAGCAGGAAATAACAGCTTTTTGGAAATCTGACAATACATTTGAAAAAAGCGTTAGTGAACGTGAAGGGAAACCTACGTTTGTTTTTTATGAAGGTCCGCCAAGTGCTAACGGTTTGCCGGGGATTCACCATGTGTTGGCACGTTCTATTAAAGATATTTTTTGTCGTTTCAAGACCTTACAGGGATTTCAGGTAAAACGCAAAGGCGGCTGGGATACACATGGTTTGCCTATTGAGCTTTCGGTAGAAAAAACCTTGGGAATTACTAAAAAAGATATCGGTACAAAAATTTCTGTTGAAGAATATAATCTGAAATGCCGGGAAGAAGTCCTGAAATACAAACATATCTGGGACGACCTGACACAAAAAATGGGTTACTGGGTGGACTTAGAAAATCCATATATCACTTTTGAAAATAACTACATCGAATCGGTTTGGTGGCTGCTGAAAGAATTATACAATAAAGGTTTTTTATATAAAGGATTGAAAATACAGCCATACTCACCTGCAGCAGGTACAGGTTTAAGTTCTCACGAAGTCAACCAACCCGGCGCTTACCGTGACGTAAAAGACACCAGTGCTGTTGCTCAGTTTAAAATAACTAAACAATCAATAACTGACAGTCCGTTGTTTACTGACAAGACGGAGGATATTTACTTTTTAGCATGGACGACGACGCCCTGGACATTGCCTTCAAATACAGCATTAGCTGTTGGTGAAAAAATTGAATATGTTTTAGTAAAAACATTCAATCCGTATACACATCTACCTGTCAATCTAATTTTGGCTAAAGATTTATTTTTAAAATATTTCCATTCAGAAAATGAAAATAAATTAGACAGCTATCAAAACGATGGTAAGAATTTACCGTATCAAACTATAGCTTCTTTCAAAGGAAAAGATTTAGCAGGTATTCGTTACGAACAATTATTACCATTTGAAGCAAATTCAAAAGATAAGATTGAAGGCGACGCATTCAAAGTAATCTTAGGTGATTTTGTTACTACTTCTGACGGTACAGGTATCGTTCATATTGCGCCGAGCTTTGGTGCGGATGACATGAAAGTGGCGGGAGAATATGGCATAGGCTCATTAACTTTAGTAGATAAAGAAGGTAAGTTTATTGATGGTGTGGGCGAGTTTTCAGGAAGGTTTGTAAAAGATTATAAAGACGATCCGAATTATGTTTCTGTGGATATTGATATTTCCGTAAAGCTGAAACAGGAAAATAAAGCGTTCAAAATAGAAAAATACGAGCACTCCTATCCGCATTGCTGGCGTACAGACAAACCAATCATTTATTATCCACTGGATTCATGGTTTATCCGTGTAACGGCAGCGAAAGAAAAAATGATTGCGTTAAATAATACCATCAACTGGAAACCTGCATCTACCGGTACAGGCAGATTTGGTCAGTGGCTGGAAAATTTAATTGACTGGAATTTATCGCGCAGCAGATTCTGGGGAACGCCCTTACCTATCTGGCGCACCGAAGACGGAAGCGAAGAAATGTGTATCGGTTCAATCGAAGAACTAAACGCAGAAATGCAAAAATCTATAGAAGCAGGTTTATTGGACAAAAGCATCTTATCTAAAGAATTCGACTTACATAAACCTTATGTAGATGATATTATACTTGTTTCCTCCACCGGAAAACCAATGAAACGTGAATCAGATTTGATTGATGTCTGGTTCGATTCTGGTGCGGTTCCATATGCACAATGGCATTTTCCTTTTGAAAATAAAGAAACGTTTGCAAAGTCCTTCCCTGCAGATTTTATTGCAGAAGGTGTTGACCAGACACGTGGTTGGTTCTACACGTTGCATGCTATTGCAGCTATGCTGTTTGACAGTGTTGCTTACAAAAATGTAGTATCAAATGGGTTGGTACTGGATAAAAACGGCAATAAAATGTCGAAATCCAAAGGCAATGCTGTGGATCCGTTTGCCACTATCGAAAAATATGGCGCCGATGTAACGCGCTGGTACATGGTTTCCAATTCACAGCCTTGGGATAATTTGAAATTTGATGAAGATGGATTGGGGGAAACATCCAGGAAACTATTTGGCACATTATACAATACCTATAACTTCTTTGCCATCTACGCAAATATTGATGGTTTTGTAATTGATACTAAGAATATAACACCATTATCAGAACGTGCTGAAATTGATCGTTGGGTAATTTCTAAATTGCATAGCCTGATAAAAGAAGTTACAGAATCTTATGAAGATTACGAGCCAACCAAGGCTGCACGAGCAATAGAAGATTTTGTGATTGAGCATTTATCTAACTGGTATGTTCGTTTATGCAGAAGAAGATTTTGGGGTAATGAATTATCGCAGGATAAAAAAGCTGCGTTTGAAACATTGCATGAATGTCTGCAGGTTGTAGCCCAATTTATGAGTCCGATTGCTCCGTATTTCAGCGATTGGTTGTATCAGAGTTTATTATCAACCAAGAATTCCATTCACCTTTCTTCTTTAATAATTGCCGATACAACATTAATAGATGAAGCGCTGGAGCAGCGTATGAGTTGGGCACAGGAAATATCTTCGCTTGTTTTATCATTACGAAAAAAGACAAAAATAAAAGTCCGTCAGCCACTGCAAAAAATATTAATTCCTGCTATTGACAAGGATTTTATTGCACAGGTCGATAAAGTAAAAACATTGATTTTATCCGAAGTAAATGTAAAGGAGATTGAATATATCGGTGATACTTCAGGCATTATCTCTAAGAAAGTGAAACCTAATTTTAAATTATTAGGAAAGAAACTAGGCGGCAAAATGAAAATCGCATCGGATGTCATTCAGAATCTGTCAAACAATGATATTCAGCAATTAGAACAAAACGGCAATTTTGATATTAACTTAGATGGCGAAACGTTCAATATCTTACTGGAAGAAGTGGAGATCGTATCTGATGATATTCAGGGCTGGCTGGTAGCAAGCAATAACGGCATTACCGTAGCCTTAGATATTCATATATCAGAAGAACTGAAAAACGAAGGTTTTGCACGCGAAATCGTAAATAAAATACAAACTGAACGCAAAGAGTCCGATTTTGAAGTTACTGACAAAATCGTTTTGCATGTGCAAAATCAATTGGTTCTCAATGACGTTTTGAATAGTTATAAAGAATATATTTGCAACGAAACTTTGGCAAGTGACATCTTGTTTAATGACAATGTACCAAATGTTAAAGAGTTTGATATTAACGGAGAATTATTAAGATTATTCATTCAAAAAGTGTAGAAGATGGCAAAAGTGATTAAGAAAACAAAAGCAGTTGCCAAAAAAACTGCTAAACCTGTAGTTAAGAAAAAAGCAACAAAACCAGTTGCAAAGAAAGTAACAGCGAAACCAGTAAAAAAAGTAGCAGCAAAAAAAGCTGTAGCAAAAGCTAAGCCGGCACCAAAAAAAGCAGCAGCTAAAGCAAAACCGGTAGCGAAAAAAGTGGTAAAACCCTTAGTTAAAGTGAAACCGATAGCTAAAAAAGCAAAAACAAAAATTGCTCCTAAGCCGGTAGCTAGAAAGGTTGTTGCTAAAAAGGTTGTTGCTAAAGCAAAACCGGCTCCTAAGAAAGTTACAAAACCGGCACCAAAACCGGTTGCGAAAAAAGTGGTTGCGAAATCTGCTCCAAAACCGGTTGCGAAAAAAGCAACTCCGAAACCGGCAGTAAAAATAGTTGAAAAAAAAGCAGCACCAAAACCGGAAATTAAGAAGGCTGAGCCAAAACCAATGGTTAAACCGATTGAAAAAACAGCTACTGAAAAAGCTCAACAAGCTTCTGTTCAAAGACATATTCATGATGCAAAACCATTAATGGAAGTTATAGTAACACGATACAGTGATGGTGATTTAGCAGTTTTCAAAGGAGTTATCTTAAAGAAAATAGCTAAAGCTAAAGAAGAAATTGATTTCTATTCTGACCAGATCAAAAATACATCTGAATCGGAAACACAATTTGCAAGTATTGATGATGGTTCTATGACTTCTGAAAGAGAAAACATGAATCAGATTGTCGTTCGTATGCAAAAGTTGATTTCTCACCTGGAAAGTGCATTAGTTCGTATTGAAAATAAATCATACGGTATATGTCGGGAAACAGGGAGATTGATTCCAAAAGAAAGATTATTAGTTGTGCCGCATGCAACGTTAAGTGTAGAAGGCAAAAAACTGGAAAAAAAATAATCCAATTGTAAAAAATGATTTTAAAGCCGGTAAAGACATTATCTTTATTGGCTTTAATTTTTTAATATTTTTTTATGAGTAAAAAAGCAATCGCAATATTAACGGTAATCCTTTCACTGGCAATAGACCAAATTTCAAAAGTCTGGGTAAAGCTGACTATGCAAAGCGGTGATGAATTTTCTTATTTCGGCCCATGGGCACGTATCCATTTTGTAGAAAATGAAGGCATGGCATTCGGAATGAGTTTTGGTGCAGGCATGGGAAAATTCATGCTTACCTTTTTCAGAATTATTGCAGTTATTTTTATCTCCTATTATTTATCCCAACAAATAAAGGACAAGAAATCATCTAAAGGATTTGTATTTGCACTTTCATTAATCTTAGTGGGTGCAGTTGGCAACATCGTAGACAGTATTTTTTATGGACATATTTTTTCTCACAGTGAAGGACAAATCGCTACGCTTTTTCCTGCCGGCGGCGGATATGCAAGCTGGTTTCACGGCAGAGTAGTAGATATGTTTTATTTTCCTATTTACAGAAGCATCCTGCCAAACTGGATTCCGTTTTGTGGCGGAAAGTATTTTGAGTTTTTTCAGTTTATATTTAATGTAGCTGATGCATGTATAACAGTTGGTGTATTTATCATCTTAATCTTTCAAAAAAGATTTTTTAAAGAACAAAATACAGAACCGGGAGTTGCAGGTGAAGAAGCTGAACCTGCTTAAAAAAGATAGACCTTATTCCTCACTTTTTACAGATTAGAATAAGGTCTTGTCCCCCAACTGGACTACTTAAATTTTCAATTTTGGATTATCAATACATGACTGTTATACGTGAGTTGGGGGATGATTTTTTTGAATTATTATAGTTTTCTGTTATTACTACTACATATTTTTCTTCCTGAAGTGACATCTCATCGAAGCTGATAAAATTCTCACCGTTCATAAGGGTTTTAGTTATTTTCTGAGTAAACTCGCCATTTAATCTGTATAAATTAATGTTTACATCTTTAAGTATATTTGCCTTGATGTAATAATTCTTCATTCTTGCATTTGTCAAATCAACAGTGAATACCTGATTTGTTTTAATCTCATAATTATTGCTGGTATTAGAGAAATTAAGTTCAGATAATTGTACCTCAGAATTCATATCGTTAGAGAATACTATAGAATTTATTTTTGCTTTTCCATTCTGCATCAATTCATTTGAAACATAAGCCAACACAGGAACTTCATACAAACTTCTGGTCGTGTTTACTGGAATATCTTTGGTGATTTTCTGAGTATTTATACCATCTGTAATTTGTATATCTACAGTAATCAATGTTGAACCACCACTGCAGCTGAACTGTAAGAATTTTGGAATTGCCGCATCTGCATCACCATAGCTGCATGTAATCGTATACGGCTGTGCCTGTGTAAGATTTGCACTTACCTTATGTGAGGTATTGTCTGCACTGATATAACAGAGCATACTACTATTAGACGGTTGCGCTTGTACAATTGTTATTGATAAAAGTATTAGTACATGCGCCATGAGAGTTAAGGGTTTTAACATGGCACTGGGTTGTTTTTATGTAATGCAAATTTAGAACGCTTTTTTCAATTTGTCAATAGCTTATTCAGTTTTTTTAAAAATTATATTTTTTGAAGATGTTTATTTATGTAAAAATGCCAATGTTTATTGATAGTTTAGCTTACAAAATTATTTTTCATTATGAATGATTTTTATGAAAGAGTTTATGCATTAGTGCGTAAAATTCCGAAAGGCAGAGCAACTTCCTATGGTGATATTGCAGAATATTTAGGCACAAAAGGTTCTGCACGAACCGTTGGTTATGCCATGAATAATGCGCATAGTGTCTCTCCTCCGATTCCTGCGCATAGGGTTGTAAACAGAAATGGCTTGCTTACAGGTAAACATCATTTTGGTTCACCTACTATGATGCAACAATTACTGGAAAACGAAGGCATCAAAATTATTAATGACCAGATACAGGATTTTGAAAAAATAAGATGGAAACCAAAAGAAAGAAAAACAGCTAAATAAAAATCCACAACCTAAGTTGCGGACGATATATAAAATTCATTTGGTTGGATTTCGACAAGCTCAATCTGACTATTCGATAAATTCAATCTGACTGTTCGATAAGTTCAATCTGACTGTTCGGTATTGCGCTTCTGTCAGGCTGAGCCTGTCGAAGCCTAAAGAAGTCTAGTTGTTCAACATTACCGGCATCACTAGCATCAGTAAATCTTCTGCATCGTCTTTTTCACTTGGCCTGATAATACCTGCTCTGTTTGGTGTAGATAATTCTATATTGATATCACTGCTGTCTAATGCGCCTAACATTTCCAGTAAGAATTTTGCATTAAAGCCAATTTCCATTGCATTACCCTGATAATCGCAAGCTAATTTCTCTGAAGCTTCGTTAGAAAAATCCAGATCCTGTGCAGAAACTGTTAACTCGGCTCCGGACATTTTTAATACTACCTGATGTGTTGTTTTATTAGAGAAGATGGATGTTCTTCTTAAAGAAGAATAAAAATCATCTTTCTGGATAGATAACAAATTTGGATTTTCTTTAGGAATCACCGCGTTATAATCAGGATATTTTGCATCTATCAAACGGCAAATCAATTGAATATTATCAAAACTGAAAAATGCATTTGACTTATTGAACTGAACAGAAACTTCAGAATCGTTATTTGGCACAACTGCTTTTAATAAGTTTAATGCTTTTTTAGGAACAATGAAAGATGTATTTCCACCTTTCACATCACTGCGATTGAATTTTACTAATTTATGTGCGTCTGTTGCTACAAATGTAATTCCATTTTCATCTAACTGAAAGAATACACCAGTCATAGCAGGGCGTAATTCATCATTACTTACGGCAAACAAGGTTTTAGAAACTCCTTTATTCAAGATAGAAGAAGCTAATTTTACTTCATCTACACCCTCTGCAGTCGGTTCTTTTGGAAAGTCAGCACTATTTTCGCCGCTTAATTTATATTTGCCATTATCCGTAGTAATTTCAATCCCATTAGTAGTCTCATCCACAGCAATTGTAATTGGCTGCTCAGGTAATGCTTTTAAGCTGTCTAATAAAATTCTTGCAGGAATGGCTACTTTAAAATTTTCTTTAGATTCCACGTCCATACTAACAGACATTGTTGTATCTAAATCGGTAGCTGTAATCGTTAATTTATTTTTTTCAATATCAAACAAGAAATCTTCTAAAATCGGCAACACTGTGTTAGTGCTGATAACGCCGCTTATTTTTTGCAAATTTTTTAATAGTTGCGCTGAGGAAACCACAAATCTCATACTGTGTATTTTTTTTCAAAGTTAACGAATTCAATCTAATATAAAATGCATTGAAAATCTTATCTTTCGACACGTGTGAATAAGTGTTTATAAGTGCGCACAAGTGTTTATAAAGGCTGAATCATGGTACAAACATGAAGATTGCTGTCAATACGCGTTTCTTGCTTTCCAATAAACTGGAGGGAATTGGCATTTATACACAACAGATTTTTAAACGTGTAGTGGAGCAAATGCCCGAACATGAATTTTATTTTTTGTTTGACAGACCCTACGATGATGAATTTATCTTTGCAAAAAATGTAAAACCAATTGTTGTTTCACCACCTGCACGACATCCGTTCTTGTGGTATTGGTGGTTTGAAAAATCAGTTCCGAAAATCCTGAAAGAACATCAGATTGATTTATTTATTTCTCCTGATGGTTTTTGTTCTTTAAGTACAGACATTCCGCAAATCATTACAATACATGATTTAGGCTTTGAGCACTTTCCTCTACATACTCCTTTTTTAGTTCGAAATTATTACAAACATTTTACGCCGAAATATTGTGAAAAGGCAGACAAGATTTTAGCCGTTTCACAATTCACAAAAAATGATATCATTAAGAAATATAAAATTGATGAGAAGAAAATTGATGTTGTTTATAATGGATTTGAGAATAGTCAATGGTCAATGGTCAATGGTCAATTTAATAATAAAAAAAAACTATCGGATATCGACTATCGATTGTCGACAAAAACGTCCTACTTTTTATTTGTTGGTGCAGTGCATCCGCGAAAAAATGTATTGGGTTTATTGAAAGCATTTGAACATTTTAAAAACACTTATTCTCATTCTCATAAATTAGTTATTGTTGGAAGAAAAGCATGGATGAATACAGAACTTGAAAATTTCTTTCAGCAAATGAACTATAAAAAGGATGTTATATGGATAGAAGATATTGAGCGCAATAATTTACTTGAATTAGTTCAACATGCATTTGCATTAGTATACCCTAGTTTGTTCGAAGGCTTTGGTATTCCTGTTATTGAAGCAATGAGTTCCGGTATTCCTGTTATCACATCAAATGTTTCCTCTTTACCTGAAGTAGCAGGCAATGCTGCTATTCTGGTTAATCCAAATAATACGGATGATATTTCAGATGCTATGAATTTATTAATTACAAATAAAAACTTACGCAATGAATTAATTACAAAAGGATTAATTCGCGCAAAAGATTTTGACTGGAATATTTCAGCAAAAAAAATAATAGAAATAATCAAAAATTGGCAATCGGCAAACTTTATACAATAAAACATTAATACCTAAACTCTGAATTTCATGCAGATAGAATAATAAAAAAAGCATCTAAAATATAGATGCTGTTTTTATTATAACGCTTGTGTGTATAAACTATAAACTATAATTTATAATTTTTGACCTTTAATTAATTTCTCAATATCAGATTTTACTTTTACATACTGTTCATTCGTTAAAGAAGATTTTAACTGTCCATCTAAATCTTCTAACAATTTAATGTATTCTTGTCCTGCAGCCTGCGGATTGGATTTCGCAATCAATCCTATAGCATCACCTCTGATTTTTCCTTGTACCAATACCAATATTACAGACATTGTTTGTACATCGTTTAAACCATATTGGTTTCGGATTTTATCTAAAAAAATCTTTTGATCAGCCGATATGTTTTTTCCTGTCAGAATATTTTCCTGCATACCTAACGCAATTATTAAAGTAGTAAGCTGCTGATCGGTCATGTACATTTTTAACTTAGGCACAGCCTGACCATTTAGTGCATCTGTCAATTGCTTTATTTTACCTGCATTACCTGCATTTGTCGTTTTTATCTTTGTTAATTGCTGGTCATAATCTTTTAAAATCGGAATTACCTTTGTTGCTTTTTCAGACGTAATTTTCATAAATGATTCCAATTGTTCAAATATAGCCGTCACATTAGATTGTGTAGTTACTGCAGCAGGAAGTGGCTTGCTTATCAATGATGGCGAAGACGATGGGCCGCCAGACTTTGTTTCCGGTATTGTCAATGTTGTTTTAGCAGACGGATTTAATTTACCTTCTTTTATCATTTGCGATATTTTGGTAAACTGAGCATCATTCATATATCCTCTGAATTTCATTCCTAATAAAAAAAGCAAACCTTGTGTATTAGCATTAGGTTTTGCATTTTCATTCAGGAAAAGAATATAATCGTTCTTAAATTTCGTTGATTGGTCTGGATTCAGATTGCATTCTTTCTTTACATTCTCAATGATTGCATTTAATTGTGGGGTAAGATTTTTAGCTGTATAAACTACAGTGCTGCCTACCTTAGCAAATGCTACAGAAACAGAAGAAGTTATTAAACTTCCTACAAAAAACAGCATGATAAATTTTTTCATAATGGTATTTATTTGATTAGTGATTAGTATAGTCAATAACCATACCAAAAGACTATTTGTTCAAGAAACTTATAATATCTTTTACCGATTTTTCTGGAATTTCCTCTTGAGGTGAGTGTCCAACGTTCTGATATTCAATATATGTTACGTTTGGCATTTTTTTAAAATTCTCTGCTAAAGATATATTTAACAACTTATCTTCTTTTCCCCAGATTAATAATGTTTTTGAAGAAATCGTGGCAATATTCGGAAATGTTTCTTTTCCTATCAGTTGTACTCTATCTGTAAATGCCTGGCGATTGCCTTCGCGCAAACTCATATCATGATACAATTCTTTTTTCTGTTCAGTGATTTTTGAATCATCATAAAAAACATCTTTTAGTGTCTGATTTACTAAAATTTTAGTGTCTAGTTGACCCATAATACTTGCCAGCCATTTGTGTTTTGCTAAAGAAAAAACAGAAAATGGATTTTCTTCTTTTGCAGTATAAAATCCTGCAGGATCTATTAATATCAAATGATTTACTTTCGATGGAAATGTTGCTGCATAATTCCAAGCTATTTCTCCGCCGAGTGAATTCCCCGCTAATGCAAAAGTATCCACACCTATCTTTCCAAGAAACTCATCTAAAAATGCAATATATCTTTTGATAGAATAATCTTTATCACTGCGGGGTCCTGTTAAGCCAAACCCTGGCATATCCAATCTGATTACTTTATAAGATTTTTTTAAAGAATCTGCCCACTCATCCCACGTCTGCAAACTTGCGCCTGTACCGTGAATCAAAACTATTGGTTTGCCTTCTCCTTCTATTCTGTAATGTACATTCAAACTATCTATCATAATAAACTTAGAATCTGAATTGCAATATTTTGCTTTCAATGTATTTAAAGGTATATCTGCTTTCTTTAAAGCAAAAAAAGCGACGATTAAAAGCACTACTGTAAAAATGAGAACCTTAAATATTTTTTTCATCTGATTGAGTTTGTTATGTGAAAGTACACAAATTAAGCAAGATTTCTCGCTGTGCTCGGAATGACAGTGCTTCGACAAGCTCAGCATAAAAAAACCCGATGTGTCGAGCATCGGGAACCTAATAAATTGCCTGCCTGTCGGCAGACATGTCTTTATAAAAAATCCGGTTACCATGTAAAAATACTTCAAACCTTTTGAATGACTGTTAAGGCAGTTTGTTTTGTATGTGGTTTTGTTGGATGGAAATGTGTTTTTTGTTGGTTATAGAAAACAACACTTCAGTAGTTTGGTTTGACATAGCCTTTAAATTTCAGACTATTTTGATAGAAGAAATTTGGAAAATCGTTTTTCCATTCCCCATTAAGAAATCTAAATGATAAATACGGATGTCCTTGTGATTTTTCAAAAATTTGAAGATTGTCATGCTCTTCTGGTTCATATTCAAAATCGAATACCTTTTGCAAATTTAACTGTTCCTCTAAAGATTGATTGTTTAATCCAAATCCAATATCTTTTGCAGGATAAATGTAACTTACCAACTCGTCAGATTCTTCAGGCTCTTCTCTCTTAAAAATTCTCCAATGAAATTCATATTCAGTTTTACTATAAAGATGTTTATTTCTTCTCGAATGCTTATTGTGAATTATTGATTTTTGTGGAAATTCCTTAGTTAATATAAATCCTTTTTCAAACATCTCTAATATTTTGAAGCTCACATACAGTTGTTGTTTTGAACCAACGAACTACTTTTTATAAATATACAATCTTAAAAGAATATTTTGTTATTGGAGCATCATGCTTATTGCTTTGCAGCATGACATTAAAGACAAAGATCTATCACAAAAAAACCCCGAAGCAAGCCTCGGGGTTACACACAGATGAAAACTCTTATCCGCTTTTTACACACACACGGATAAGAGTAGGTGTTATTTATTACAAATATTTTTTGATTTGCGGATTCCATTCTGCCCAACCGGTTGTCCAGTCAGCAGCACCGAAAGCGCCTCTGTAAGCAACTGTTGTAAATGCACCACTTAATCCTGAAAAGCTTGCTCCTGTTAATAAAGAAGAAGAACCGGCTAATGTTAATGTAGGTGTAACGCCTGCATCAAATACAGAAGCATCTATTCCTAAAGCATCCCAACGTGTCGAAATTGAATTTCCGTAAGAAGCATCCAAGTACCAGTCTTTAACGGTTAACCATGTTACAGAAGTCCAGGTAGTAGTTGCTGATGGTATAGTAACATCACCCAAAACAAAATATCCCAAACCGGCAGTTCCTGTTGTACCGCCAATTACAGAATTTTTGATTTGTAAAGACCCCGCCTGTGCATTTGCAACGGTCGTATTGCCATCAATACTGATTGCATTCGGGTAACCGATAATTACTGTATTGAATATTTTTTCGTTTGTATTTCTTCTTAACAAAGCACCATTTTTAAATGGAGTTGCAATAGCTGTTGCAGTATCTTTTTTAGGACCTACTAATGTGATGTTAGAAAACTCAGCAATTGTATAAGGTGAATTTACACTTGAGTTTGCATCATTATCAGATTCAAATCCGTTAGAAGCACCACCCGCACCAAAGTCAGCAATATTTTTATCTCTGATTCCTAATCCAAACTGAACGTGGCCGCTGAAGCCATTGTCTGTATCAAAATCATCATCAACGCCTCTGTATGCAATTAAATATTTTGCATTCACTGTACCGCCAAACCATTCAAAAGAATCGTCACCTCCGTAAGATGATTGTAAATAATTTAATGTTGTACCATTGCCAACCCCACCAAATGTAAATGAGTTAATTTCCTGATTTGGGTTGATAGGAATTCCTGCATATTCAACACGCACATATTGCAATGAACCTGAATTGTCTGCAGCATCGTTACCGCCGTAGTAACCGCCGTAGCCACCTTCTAATTCTGCATGGCCGCCTGCAATGTTGATAGGCGCTAAACCACAAATTACCAAACCGCCCCAGTCACCTGCTGCTTTTGAGCCTTCAGATTTTTCTGATGTGAAAACGATGGGTGCGGATGCAGTTCCGTTTGCAATCAGTTTACTGCCTCTTTGAATAATCAATGTTGCTTTTGAAGATTTTTCTCCAATGATTAATGTACCAGCTTCGATAGTCAATGTACCTTTTGCACCTGCTGCATTATCAATAGTTGTTCCATCATCAGAACCCACTCTTACAAAACCTGATAGTTTGTAAATAGTGTCTTTTGACCATGTAATATTCCCTGTCAACGTACCTGAAACCACTTTCACCGATTTGTCTGTAGGCGTTGTTTTTGTTTCAGTTTTTGTACAACTTGCAGCGAACAAAGAAATCATTGTTACGATAGCTGCGAAAATTTTTGTTTTGTTCATAAAATAATTTTTGTTTGTTTTTTTTTATTTGAATGTATATTTTACGCCGAATGAATATTGTGTTCCCGGTTTATATTGCTGGAAAACCTGATCATTTTTCTTGTCTATTTTTGCGTCATCGTTTCCATCCTGCACCAGAATACTTTTCTGATTTACTAGATCCTGTGCACCAAAACTGATTTCCACCCCTTTCTTGAATGTATAAGAAGCATTAAAGTCTAATGTGTGTCTTGGTAATTCATAGATATCGGGATAATTTTGTGCACCAACATAAATGATACGTTTTCCTGTTACATTATACATGATGTTAAACTGTACCCCTTTTTCTTTATTGCTGTAAAAAATTCCTGCATTTACTACATATGGCGCCTGTCCCTGCAACGGACGATTATTAGACTGACCGATAGCCTGTGTAGAATCTAAATGAACACGGCTGCGGATGTAGCTTG
>JAYVPA010000075.1:0-7390 GCA_043757615.1 Sphingobacteriales bacterium
GCCGAAATACACAAAATAGCTTTTGGTTTTGGGGTTGTTTTGGCAATGTCTCTCCAGCCACGGCTGAATTCATTGTCTTCCAAAGCATTCAGAGGCGAACCATGACCAATAAAAAGAACAGGCATTATTTCATCCTGCTCTTCTAAGGTATCTGTATATTTTTTAAACGAACTTAATGTTGCCATAGCTCCTAACCTGGTTATTGACTTTATAGATTCTTTACGATGCATCATTAATCAGGTTGCACCACTAAATTCTTATGGTAATATACATAAGAAACAGCTAATATGCCTAAAAAGATTACGGGCATAATTGCTATTGATATTGGATCACCACTAGAAGTATGTGCGATAAACGCAGATATAAAAGTGATTGCAAAGCCAAAGTATGCAAACTCTTTTATTCGGTTTGGTATTACAGATATCAATAAAACTATTGCACCCAGGATTTTAGCAACTGCTAATTCAATTCTGAAATACGATGGAAATCCTAACTGTACAAATGCACTTTTCATGTCTGCATTGGTTAAATAGCTGTAAGCACTAAACACCATCATAAATGCAACTATACCTGTTGTTGCCCAGTAGATAATTTTATTTTTCATTTTTCTTTTTTTTATTGATACAAAATTATCTATATTTACTATATAAAAGTAAGTACTATACTAAAGTATAGTGCTATACTTTGATATAGTGATATTAAAATAAAGAGATATGAGCAAAGAAATAAGTATGAAAGACGTAAAATCCTGTCCGACAGAATTTGTACTGGCTATCAATGACACCTTAAATGTCATTAACGGAAAATGGAAACTGCCGATAATTGGTTCGCTGCTGATGGGAAAACGACGTTTTACAGAAATGGAACGCAATATTCCGAAGATTACGCCGCGAATGTTGTCGAAAGAATTAAAAGATTTGGAAATGAATGGCATACTGCGAAGAACAGTTTATGATTCTATACCAGTTACAATAGAATATGAACTGACGGATTCTGCAAGGTCATTAGGCAAAGTATTGGATAAGATGCTGGAATGGGGTTTGCAGCACCGAAAAAATAGCATATATAAAAAATAATAAATAAAATTTACTTCTCACCATAAATTTTTAGAACACTTGAATCAATCATGACATTGCAGACGGACTTATGATAGAGCCGTCACTCAGTTTTTGTTTGAGCGTTGTTTTATATCATTCTTCATAAAATTTTTCCAGCATTTAATACTAGTTTGTAAAGAATCTTTTTTCGATGCATAAACTTTTGCCTAATAGAATTTATGAATAGTATAAATAAGGAAAGTAATATGTATTTTTTACAGGTACTATTTGTTTTAAGATGGAAGTCTTTATAGAAAATCTCATTATTGTATTAGTTTATACTTTACGAAATTACCATTATTAATTTAAGGAAGCATGCATGATAATAAGGCCATCCAGCATAATGTTTGCCAGCCTCGAAAGTGACATATTTGTTTGATGTGGAAAAAGCAACAAAGAGTCACACAACTCATGCATTAAAGGATATGGCCGCAAAGCAATATAAATCTCCATTGCATCCTGCTTCAAATCCTCTTTAGTAATTATATTGCGATTGTTTTCGTAAGTATTGAGTTTTGCTTCAAACAGCCAGTGTATATTATCCTGATCCATAACTCTTAATTTTAATTGTTACATTTTACAATATAAAATTAGTCATATTCAATACTATAGCTTTGCATAATTATCATTAAAAGTTTTACTATTACTATCTTTAAGTTATATAAAATAATAGCTGCATTATTGTATATACTATTAGAGTTGTAATTATTTGTTACGTTTCTTTTCTGAAATAGATTTTGTATTAGTTTCTCCGTGTCTTAATTGTTTTTTGACTTTTAGTTTACTTAAACAATATAGTTTTTCCGTTGCCCGATTAGTTATAGGTTCCATGTAAGACAATGTTATACTTAATCAAATATAAAAATATAATCGACACCTACATCGCTACCATCAAATTACAACCGCGGATATCAGAGTTGTCTATTCTTCCCAATACTTCAAATTCAGTTTCAGAAATTATATTGACTAAATCTTGTGTTGCGATAAATGCGCAGGAATAAATATTTGCAAGGTCAATGACGTTCAATCCACCACGACCAGTATTTACTGATGTGTGTAATGGATTGTAAATATCGCGTTTCAATATTTTCATCCATGGTGGTGTTTCAAAAATTCCATTTCCTTTAGAATATCCTTGCGATAATAATTCTGTCATTCCATATTCTGAGTGAATGTGATTTACATTAAAAGCATCTTGTAGAATAGAATGTATTTCTTCACGTGTCAGTTCTTCACGTCTGCCTTTCATGCCGCCGGTTTCCATAATCACTATATCAGATAAATCCATTGGAAACTGTTCTGCAAAATCGAGTAATGCAAATGTTACACCAATAAGTAAGAGTTTTGAGTTCTGAGTAGATGAGTTTTGTTTTCTTACTTTTTTTATCTTTTCTGCTAATTCATTTAGATTATTCAAATAAAATCCGGAATGTCCAGAATTGGATTGCTGGATCAAATCATTCACCATGTACACCAATGAAGAAGTATCACGTTCGAGATAGGATGGGAGCAAGGCTAAAATTGTCCAGTCTTTTATGTCGCCATAAAATTGTTTAAAACCATTCCGGAAACTTTCTTCATACAATTCCACATTCGCCACAGCATGTTTGCTTGTAGCCTGTCCCGTTGTACCGCTGCTTTCAAATATTTTTTCAGGGATGGCCTTATTCAGCATAATATTGTGCGTCTTAAAAAAATCTATAGGTAAAAAAGGAATTTGCTGAACAGATTGTACGTTTGCTGCGTTTATATTTAAATAATCGACAAATTGCTTGTAAACCAAATTGTGCGTATATTGGAAATTGAAAAGTAGTAATGCAACTTCTTCAAAGTCGAAACTGTCTTTACTAAAGATTTTTTCACGTATTTTTGAGATAGATTGTTGCACGAAACAAAGGTATAAGAAATCTTATGAAGTTAAAACTTGCCATTATTTTTACTATTTCCATCTTAGGAATTTTCTCCTGTTATAAAACACCTGAATATCCTATAGAACCTGTTATCGCATTTGATTCATATAGTGTTAACCAGCCGTATACGATTCCGGACACGGGCAACCTGCGTATTACCTTTACTGACGGCGATGGTGATTTAGGAAAAACGTCTAACGGCGACTCGGGTACTATTTCAAAAATATATATAACCAATATTAAATATTCTCTGGCAAAAATTCCGCAGCCCATCCCGATTATTCCTCAAAAAGGTACAACCAAGGCTATTTCAGGAACTATTGATATAAAATTAGCCGGAAGTTCAGGAGTTGGTTTATTTGATGCATCTTCCTGTTTGCTTTTTCAGCATCCGCTGGATACTCTCACTTATGAAATTTACATTATGGACAGAGCCGGACACAAAAGTAATGTACTAATTACGCCTCCTTTAGTCGTAAGATGCCCTTAATCATAAACTTGGCTTAATGCATAATTAATCTATTTTGAGTGCTGCAGTGCAGTATTTGACATAATTTTGTTTCCCCGTGACGAAACCCGACGTAATAATTATTGGAGCAGGCTTTTCAGGCTTGTCAGCTGCATATTATTTGCAACGCAAAGGCTTAAAAGTAAAAGTACTGGAAGTATCTTCGCAGCCGGGGGGCAGGGCGCGTTCTGACAAAATGGATGGTTTTACCTTGGATAGAGGCTTGCATTTTTACCATCATTCTACTACAGAATTATCTAAGATTATTAATATTAAAGATTTAGGTTTAAAAAATACCTATCCGGGTTATTTATTGCGATATCAGGGTACGTTCAATTTATTTACTAATCCTTTATATCAGACTTTAGATACAGTTTCGACTGTTTTGGCAAAAAATGCTTCTTTTACAGATAAAATACGCCTGTTCGGTCTGTACGCTAAATTAAAAACATCTATCTATAGCAAATTGGTAAAAGAACAAGATTCTTCTTCATTTGAATATTTATCGAAAAGTGGTTTCAGCAAAAAACTGATTGATTCCTTTTTCAGACCGATGCTGGCAGCAAACATTTTTGATTATAATTTGCAATCTTCATCCAGATTCTCTAAAGTTTACTTAAAATCATTGTTTCAGGATCACGTTGCTTTACCAAAAGAAGGTATCGGGAAAATTGCTGCATCTATTGTTGAGAAACTGGATAATGATACGATTTGCTATAAAGCAAAAGTAAAACGTGTTTCTGAAAATGGTGTGGAACTGGTAAATGGTGAGTTTTTAGAAACTAAATATATTGTTTTTGCAACCAATGCAATCGATGCAAACCTTATCGTTGGTGAAAATGTATTACCTGCAGAATGCTCGCATGTTTCCACACTTTATTTTTCTACTGATAAAGCACCGTTGAGCAAACCTGTTGTTATCCTGAATGGTGATAATGGTACCACTTTAGTGAACCATGTTTTTGTTCCGTCTTTACTGCATCCTGAATATGCTCCGAAAGGAAAACATCTGGTAGCGGTGAATGTGGTGAAAGAACATGATTTAGATGATGGGGAATTGGAAGTAAAATGCCTGACTGAATTGTCAGAATGGTTTGGATTAAAAGTGATGGACTGGCAGCATTTAAAAACATATCATATCAAATATGCAATGCCGTTCAAGCCTATTTTAGATGAAGTAAAATTCTCTAAAAAAATCAGTAATAATATTTATGCTTGCGGAGATAGTTTATCTGTTGGTAGTATGGAATCTGCCTTGCATTCCGGAAGAGAAACTGCAGATATCATTGCGCAGGAATTTATAAAAGGCAACCACAAAAAACATGATTTGGCTGAACTGTAATTTGTCTTTCAACACTTTCATTTAAATTATATTTCGCTGGTACGTTTCACCTCTGCTTTTATTCATATCAGAAAAACGTTTGATACATTCATTCAGAAATGTTTCGTCTACTATTTTTTCTACATCAGCCATTGTGCGCAGATTATCGTCTTCGTTGAATTTATACGTCTGTTCAAGCATATTAGCTTCAAGTTTCAGCACATAACGATTGTTCATCTGCATCACTGTGATTTTTAAAACCGGATGTTCTATTTGTCCTACTATTCTCATATTATTTTGTCATCTGGGTATTTCAAAGAAAACCAAAATAGGCTTTACTGTAAATTCCATAAACAAAAATATAAAAAAAGAGCCGCTCTTTATATTGGCGGCTCTTTTTAAAAATGTAATCTAAATTTTACAGGATTACGCTGTAGCTTTTTTCGCTTTAGAAGTTGCTTTTTTAACTTCAGCTTTAACTTCTTCTACTTGTTTTTCAACTTTTGCAGATGCATCATTGAAGATACCTTTAACTCTGTCAGCATTTCTGTTAAAAGTAGTCTTTAAGTCAGCAACTAAGATGTTAGCTTCTTCTTTAACATCAGACTGAATTTTTTCTAATGTAAAAGGACCTTTCAATTTTTCCTGAATTCTTTCAGATGTTGATTTTAAGTGAGTTTTTTGTAACTCTACTTCTTCTTTGGCTTCGCTAACTACGTTTTTTACAGTGTTTTCTACGTTGTAACGTAATTCTGTAACGTTTGCTTTTGTTTCAGCAGTAAAGCTGTCTACAGCTTCTTTGAATTTTTGTGTGAATTCCATTTTTAAAAAGATTTAATTGTTTATCAATATTTGATATTACAAATTTACGTCAGAGCACTGATGTTTATCAAATTTTTGCAATTACGAAAGTTTGATTTTTAAATGTATTTCTTGTAAAAGCGAGGTTAAACAAATGTGAATTTTAAACTTACCGAAACAATCTCCCGTTAAATATGAACTCAACGTAAAATTAAGTTGCTTTTGATGTGTAGTGTGTTAATTTAATAATTATGGTAGTTTTTAAACTTTCAGTAAATATTGAAAATAAGTATAAACACTTTAAATGAAATCTTCCTTATAAAACAAAAAACGAGATACAATTATGCATCTCGTTTTAATTTTTCAAAGATTAGCAGATTAATTCATAGCTGTATTAACGTCTGTATTGTCTTTGGTAAAGATGACATGACTGAAATTTTGTCCTAATACCAAGTCTTTATCTAAGAAAAAGTAAGTCATATTTAAATTGTAGTCAATATCTGAATACAAGATGTTTATTTTCCCGCCTGTTGAATTCCATTTGCCTTGTAAGGATTTTACAATGTTTCCATCTTTGTCGACAAACTGATGGCTGAATGTATGGTTTGGTGCAAACGTGAAATATTCAGTTTGATAATCCGTGTTTCTGAATACTTTCTGGAATTCGTTGGAAATACTTTGTTTGCTGAATTTCCATGAACCTATAATTGGGCTTTTATCATCTTTTGGTTTTGCTATTGTTGTAAAACTAATTGCAATGGTAAGTATTAGTAAAAGTGTTTTCATATCTTGTTTTTTTCTTAATACAAAGGTCATTCTTTTCATGAAGACGTTTGTTACACAATTAAATGAATACCTTATAAAATTTATTTATTAGGTTTTTATTTAATTCAATGAATTAAAAATCAAATAGAACGAGATCGGTTAAGTATCTCGTTCTATTAACACAATTAATGGATGCTTAATTATTTCATAGCTGTATTGACGAAGTCAACATTATCTTTAGTAAAGATGACATGACTGAAGTTTTGTCCAAGTACCAAATCATTATCGAGAAAGAAATAACTGATTGTAAGTGTGAAGTCAATGCCTGAATAATGGATATTAATTTTATCACCATTTGATTTCCATTTGCCTTGCATAGATTTTACAAGATTTCCTTCTTTATCTATGAACTGGTGGCTGAATGTATGATCCTGTGCAAACGTGAAATATTCAGTTTGATAATCCAGGCTGTTGAATACTTTCTGAAAATCATTCACAACACTTTGTTTGCTGAATTTCCAGGAGCCGATAAAAGGGTTTTTCGTTTCATCTTTTCGTTGTGCTAATGCTGTAACAGCTACTGCTACAAAACACATTAGAAAAAATGCTTTTTTCATATGTTATGTTATTTTGTCTTATGGTATAATAAAGTTGCATCGTACAGATTTGATTGGTAATATTATTGAGTAAGTGGCAGGATTGGCTTAGTAAGCGGCACATTTACTATTTCATCGTCGTTTTAATATTATCCAGTTCATCCTTTGTAAAAATTACGTGATTGAAATTCTGTCCAAGAACAAGATCTTTCTCTAAAAAGAAATAATCTACCGTCAGATTATATTCTATATCTGAATAATCAATCTTGATTTTGCTGCCGGCAGCTTTCCATTTGCCTTTCAGTGTTTTCAAAACATTACCGTTACCGTCCATAAATTCATGTTTGAATTTGTTGTTGAATTCAAAAGTCAGTAGTTCCGTTTGAATGTTT
>JAYVPA010000076.1:0-7383 GCA_043757615.1 Sphingobacteriales bacterium
TGGCTTTTTTACAGAATCTTTAGGGATGATGCTGTTATCTATTATTTTTTCGTCAAAGGTAACAGAAAACTTTTCAGGACCGAAGGGCATACAGCCGACTTCATCTTTACAAACCTGCCCGTCAAATTCTCCTTTTAGAACTGCTTTCGGGTTTTTTATTTTTACTTTTTGTATAAACGTTACATCGCCATCAAATGAAGTAACATCTACGCCAAACAAATCATCAAACACAGTGTGCTTCTTGCCGACTTCTTCAACCTTTCCGATTAATTCAAGGTCCTTATTTTTCTCAAAACGAAATTGTGTCGGAAGCGGTCCGCCTTCTTTTGTAAACTGCGAATATGTATGCCATTCATCTTCCAGCAAACAGATAAATTTTACTTTATATTCTGTTTCTGAAATCTTTTCTATTTCACTTTTCCAAGTCAGATGATTTTCGAATGCCGCCTGAGAAAAGAAAGGAATAAAGAATAAGAATAAAGCAATCACACACTTTGAGAATTCAACAGATTGCTTCGTTCCTCGCAATGACGGTATTATTGACCATTGACTATTGACCATTTCTATGCGTTTATTAAATTCAGCAGCGACTCGAATAATTTTCTGCCATCTGTATTTCCCAGCACTTCTTCTGAAGAGCGTTCCGGATGCGGCATCATACCAAACACATTTCTTGCAGCATTACAAATACCGGCAATATTTTCAATAGAACCATTTGGGTTGAATGCACCGTCTATAGTTCCGTTTATATCGCAATATTTAAATAAAATCTGGTCGTTCTGTTTTAGCGTATTCATTGTTTTCTCATCAGCATAATATCTGCCTTCACCATGTGCGATTGGAATATTCAATGCTTTGTTTAAATCCAGATGTCTCGTGATTGCGGAATTATTTGTTTGCGGAATTAAATATTGATTCTGACAAAGAAATTTTTGATGGTCGTTCATTAATAAGGCGCCCGGCAATAAGTGACTTTCGCATAACACCTGAAATCCGTTGCAGATACCAAACACATAACCGCCGTTATTAGCATGCTCTGTCACTTTTTCCATAATTGGCGAAAAACGTGCAATCGCACCGCAGCGTAAATAATCGCCGTAGGAAAAGCCGCCGGGAATCATGATACAATCTTCCGTAGTTAAATCCTGCAGCGAAGTATCTTTATGCCATAAGATGCGTGTATCGCATTGCATCACGTTTTGATAAACATGTATAATATCTGCATCGCAGTTAGACCCGGGAAAAACGACAACACCAAATTTCATATTTTATATTTTACAGTGAGATTTTACTCGTAATTTAATTATACGAAATTATTTAAAAATCCTTACAATATTTATGATAATAATTGTCAGAACAAAGATAGCGTTCAAAACTTCGCCTAATTGTTTTTTACGAATTCTTAACATAAACAAAGAAAGGAAAATACTTACCGGAATAAATAACAATGAAAAAACAGTTTCGTCCATATTTCCACTTATAACAATTGACACCACCACACCCACGAAAAAGAAAATCAGCATATTCAAATTTTTTCTTCTTTTGAAACTGGTTGAATACATAATACCGCGCAAACTAATAAATGAGAATACCAGATAAAATGCTGTTAAAATGAAATTGATATAGTTGAGTATGTTGTTATTTAGTTTAGCAAAATGGAATGGCGTGATAGAAAACGCATCAACGTTGATGTATAAATCTGCAATGTAGCTAATGGCTAAGGCTAAATAAATCGGAAAGATGATTCCAAAAAACAGCATCAGATATTCATTTAACCTGAATGGTTTAATTGAATATAAAATCAACAATAAAAAGGGAATAAAAATAGCGAAGTGAAGATTTATAAGAACCAGAATACTGCCTAAAACGCCCACATTAAAACATTCTAACTTGGTGCTTTCTTTTACAGTAATAGATAAAAACATCTGAAACATCAGCAATAAAATAAAACTGATTATCAGATAAATACTAAACTCATTAAACTGAGGAATCAACCCCGTTATCAATGAAAAATAAAGCGCGGGAATCATACTGCTTCCTTCGTGATAATCTGCTTCGTGAAATAAATAATTAAACCAGATTGCCTGTGCCAGTAAACAGACTTGTGCCAATATAAAATTCAGCAAAAATCTGTTCGAAAGCAATAATCCTATTGAACCCCACAAATTCTCTACATTGTTAACAGGTATTATTTTCGCTATAGTTAAAAAAGGAATTTTTAATACTATAAATAAAATGATAAAGGCTAGTACAGTAGGCGGTTGTTGTGATTTAAAATAAGAAAGCATGCGCTGTACTATGTGCTATTTATAGTTTAATATTGAAACAGAATAAACTGAAGATTACGTTTTTGTTCACTCGGAATAACGATAGTATGTCCGTCTAATTGTTTTGCTTTTAATGGCACCATGACCAAATCCTGCTTTTCACTATTCATCACACTTTGTCGTTTTGTCAATCCATTCGGATTTATATTGTACTCTACAAAATTTCCGATGTTATAAAAATCTTCGTTGTATAAGAATTTCAACACATTACTAGCTTCGAAAAAAGCAAACGACGAATAATAACCATCATCATTCTCTGACACTTGTGATTTGGGCATACTTGTCTGCCAGTCTACAGTACCGTCAATATTAATTGAGAAGACTCCTATATCATAATAATGATTCTGATCGATATATTTCACCGAAGGCATGTAAGGTGCCGAGTTGTAATATCCATAATTGCTGGTAGCGACACGTTCTGCTTTGGTGAATTTGTATTCGCCTTCTGTCACCAGGATAAAACCGCCATCACTTCTTGGGATGATTCGCTTAGGCTTCACCAAGGCACCTTTATCCTGCCATGTCTTAAATTCATTAGTTTGAGATTTCTGTAATATCTCCTCATTGAATGGCATTTTAGTATTCAGCAAAACAGTGTTTGTTCTGAAATCAATTACCTGATAAAAAATGCCGATGTCACTTTTGTTTTTTGTGTTTTTGTAACACGCTGAAATGTATGCTATATCTCTTTGTGCGCTTACTTCTGTTATCAGATTCTTATAGACATAGTCCGGATTTTGTAATGCCTGTTCACCAATTGTATTACTTGCTCTATTGTATGTAAGTGTAGTGTATTTATTATAATTGTAATCTGCATCGTTGCTTTCATCACCGAAAACCGCAATGACATTTCCTTGATTATTTATTTTAATTGACTTTAAAGAAATATTTCCATTATCGTCCTGTACAGTAAATAAATTCCTGTTTAATACTCTTATAGAATCGCTTAAAGTTGTAAAACGCACAAAGTAAGATGCTTTTGTTTTAAGCATACTAAACGTTAATATCTTTGACTTATCAGAAGATGGTTTTACATAAAATGCTTTACCTTTCCCAATGCTAGCCAATGGTATAGAATCTAATAAGATAGTTTCATTTGGAATAGTTAATTTTTCATCCAGAATTTTTAATTTGAAGTATTGATAATTTTCACCGTTAGTCGTGTAAAAAGTCAGAATTTTATTTTGTAATAAAACAATACTTTCCAAAGATGCTGTCTTGCCTTTAAAAGGCAATTCCCTTCTATTTGAAATCCTTAATTTATTATCATAGGTTACCAACTCACTTTCGTTGTTGCCAAAATAATGAACGATAAGACCTAAATTATTTTTACCTATAATTTCGTAATCTGAAAAGCGGCTGGCTATTTTATCCGGAAATGATTTAATGATAGTCTGAGCATTTGTGTAACCAACCAATAACATCAATAAGGAAAAAATGAAACAATGAAATACTGATGCTGCCGAATTATTCGTTCTTTTACATCTAATTGATTCATTACTAAATTTATTCATTACTAAATTTATTTCTTTTGTCTCGGATCCAGGGCATCCGTTAATCCTTCTCCTATTAAGTTAAACAAAGTTACCGTTAAAAAGATAGCAAAACCGGGAAAAATAGCAACCCATAATTGTGATCTTCCGCCTTGTGCCAAGGATAACAATTTCCCCCATGTTAATGTTTCCGGTGGAATTCCTAACCCTATAAACGATAAAAATGACTCAGTAAGTATTGCTGCAGCTATTCCAAATGCAATAGTAATTAAAACAGGTGAAAGCGCATTTGGAATGGCATGTTTTAACAAGATTCTCCATTTTGGGTAACCTAATGCTTCTGATGCTTCTATATATTCCAGACTTCTGATTTTTAATAATTCTGCTCTGATAAAACGTGCAATCTCTGTCCAGGAAGTCAGACCGATTACAATCATCACTAAGTAAATACTTGGTTTTGAGATAGCAACTATTGCAATGATTAAAAACAAGCGGGGAATAGATACCAGCACTTCTATCATACGTTGTACAATAATATCTACCGGAATGCTTGTTTTTTTAGCTAAGAATGGAATTTTATTAAATATTCTCGAGATAAGAAATCCTACAAACATTGTAAAAAAGAAAATAAGAATTCCTAAAAGAACGCTATGAAAAGCAGTTGCATAAAAACCTCCAAGAAATGCGAATATGATTCCCATAATCAACGATGCTCTTGAAACTTTTATCCCTTTATCGCCAAAGAAACCTGCTAATGAGCCTAACAGGATACCAATAAGGCTGGCTATAGACATAGAAATCAATCCGATAATAAATGCTATTCGTGTTCCATGAATTAATGCAGATAAAATATCTCTTCCTATGCCTTCGGTACCAAGCCAATGGCGCCAGCGCGCAGATGGCACATCCTGTTTACCGAATGGGGAAACAAATCCAAAATTTAAAATATCCTGTGAGGTTGGTGAATAAGGAATTGGCGGACGAATAGAAAAATCGAATTTGGTATCTGTCCAGATAATATTATTTAATTCCGCCGGAAATTGTCCGAGTTTTAAATCAACTGCATATTCTTTAAAAATAGGAAAATAGGTTTTACCCTGATAAGTACAAACTATCGGTTTTTCATTAGCAATAAAATCTGCAAAAACAGCAATAAAAAGCATGAATATAACAACGTAAAAAGAATACAACGCACGTTTATTCTTTTTAAATTGTCGCATCACATACGACCAGTAATCTTGTTTTATTTCTTGATTTGTACTCAATTTTTTATTTTTTATTGTATGAAATTCTAGGATCAACAACAGCATATAAAATGTCTGCAACTAAATATCCAACCAAGGTCAGAATTGCAGAAAACATGACAATTGTATAAACGACAGGATAATTTCTTGCTACTAATGCCTCGTATGCTGTCTTTCCCATTCCCGGAATAGAGAAAATTAATTCCAGTGCAACTGCACCACTGATTGCCAACGGAAACACGTTAGCAAATAATGTTATGATTGGGAGCAATGAATTTTTAATCGCATGTTTCCACAATACTTTCTCTTCATCTAATCCTTTAGCACGTGCGGTACGCACATAATCTTGTGACAAGGAATTGACCATCGCGCCACGCATTTGTCTTGAAATAAACGCCAGACCTCCGTAGGTATAGCAAATAATCGGTAAAGTCAGATGCCATACATAAATAGTGAATTTATGCCAAAAAGACATTCCTGCAGTAGCCTGCGGCACACCGAACGATGGGAAAACATTCAAAAAATCACCACCGCCCAAAAACATGATTAACAAGGTTGCTACCCAAAAACTCGGTAATGAATATAAAATGAATAAACTGGTTGATATAGTCTGATCTTTCATACCGCCTTTATTCGCGGCAGATGTTATACCTAATGGAATTGCAATCAGATAAGTTAAAAAGATAGAAATGATACTTAATAAAACAGTCCAACGAATAGCATCCCAGATTACAGTTTTCACCGGCTGTTCATCCTGATAGGAAATACCAAAATCACCTTTCATAAATTTGGTTATCCATTGATGATATTGATTGTTGAGTCCATAAAAATGAATTGCCGGAATTAATTTTTTGTAAGTTGTTGATTTTTTTACAACTTCACTGTATAAACCTTCTGTAGTAGTTAATGGTGCTGACAAATTCTTTAAGGAGGATGCCGAGTCAATCTTAGATTGAATATCTTTTAATGCTATGTTTATAGTCTTTTCATCCGACTCTACAAATAGCTGTTGAATATCTGCTTTTACTAAAATAATTGCATCGGCATTTGAGGAATCATTTGCAACATTTCCTGTTTTTATTTCAAGGTCTTTAATGGATTTATAATAGGCATCAATCTGACTCCAGTTACCATATTTATCAATTAATTTTGTAAGATTCTCCCGTTGGAATTTTTTCGGTATCGCATATAAATCTTTTGGTATTGCCTGGTTGGAAATGCTAAAATAAAAAGTTGGTAAATCGAGTCCAAGTTGATGCCGTTTTGAAATATATGCCTTTTCAGCTACTTGTGCCTTTGCCGAACTACCTGTTTCGCTATTAGAATTCAACATTTGCTCTACAGGGTCACCCGGGACATTTGTACTCAAAAAAAAAGTGAGCAATGATATAACAAACAATGTTGGTATAAAAAGCAAAACTCGTTTTAAAATATATTTCAGCATATGTTATTCTTCTACTTTATAACCTTTTTTTACTTTAAATCCTGCAAACCAGGCACCCGGATATCCACCCGAACCTGAATGAATATTCTCAAATCGCTTGTGTATACAATTCCTGTATTTCTGCACGTACATAAAAACATACGGTACCTGCTTGTGCTCTACTGCCTGCCACTGATAATATAAATCTTTTCGTTTTACCGTATCCATTTCAGATCTGATTTCATCTAATAGTTTATCTGTTTTAGCATTGCCGAAATTTCCATAATTAGAGCCACCATTAGCAGAACTGGTATAAAAGATTTGTTTGTTATCATCCTGTCCGGGAGTGCTTATCCAGGATTGATACCATAACTGACAATTGTGTTTTTGTAAATCATTTAAATAAAGTGACCATTCTAAAGCACGTATCGTAAGATTAATACCTACCTGATAAAATGAACGCTGCATTAACAAACCTACCATTTCCCGCATCGGATTGCCGCTATTGTAAGAGTATGCAATCTCAAAATTTGTTTTCTGTCCGTCAATTACTTTGTCTAAGACTCCATCACCATCCGTATCTTGCCAGCCTGCTTCTTTTAATAACTGAGCTGCCTTTTTCAGATCAAAAGGATATGGTTGTATGTCCGGATTTACAATCTCTTTTTTTACTGGTAAAATAGCACTGTTTGTTCTTACACCACCGCCATACAATATTTTACTTATCATCTGATCTACATTTACCAGATAGCAAAGTGCTTGTCTTACTTTTACATCACTCAGGATTTTATTTTTACAATTGATACCAATCGCACCATATGCTAATTGTGCGGGTTCTGCTTTATAAAAGTTATTCCTGAATTTTGGTGAATTATCTAAATCCTGATAATCTTTTA
>JAYVPA010000077.1:0-27284 GCA_043757615.1 Sphingobacteriales bacterium
AAATGCGGTTCATCAATTGTTTGGAATAAAGGCATGATGGATTGTAAATTTGTTTTAGAACCTTCTAATGCCTGTGCAGTCATTGAGTATAAACCTTCCAGGAGACCTTTGTTTCTTAAATATCTTGTTTCATTCAAATCTGCTTTAAACGTTACCAGGTTATTCGCTTTATCTTTATAATCCGCTAAGTTAAATTCTGAGTTTTCCAACTGCGCTTTTACGTATGCTAACTTTTCCTCCAGGAAATCCACTGTAATTTTCGCTTTTCTTGTCGCACGTTCGATATAGTAATCTGTTAAGTTGTCATAAAATCCTTCACACAATAATTTTGAAAACTCTTCATCACTTGATGTAATTGTAATCGAATAAATTTCAGCTTCATTGTAATCAATGGAAACCATTGTTCTGATACCTTTTAAAATTCCTTTAAAAACGAGATAATCAGGAATGCTCATATCGTTCACACTTGTAAAATCTTTGAAATAGCTTTCTTTATATCCTGACATTAATCGTAAATAATGATTTGCGAGGTAATCTTCCCTGCCCCGGAAAACATATTTTTTGAATACCATTTTTGAACCGACCTTTTCGGTAAAAGCGTATTCTTTTAATTTTTTAGGATTTGCGAAAGCTGTATTTGTTGTTTGTAAAAGGTTGGCAAAGTTGTTGTTATTTCCACCAAATCCAGGCACCTGTGGTCTTTCTTCTGACAAGAAAAAAGTAATTTTTGCTGTGTAAGTCGGCTTTACCTGAGTTCCCTTATAATAGCCATATAAACCCGTTAATATAACAGGTATAACAAGAAAAAGAGCATACTTATTTGCTATAGAACCAACTTCTTTAACAAGCGCCAGAAAGTTTTTTAAACCCTGATCTTCGTCTAAAGCTGAATTTTCTATTTCCGGATTTAAATCCTGATCGCTTTTGTCAACAATCTCTATTTCCTCTTTTTCTTCCATATTTATTTTTTGGTATTTCTAACAGTTTCATACAATAAATATAGCGTCAGTACGGATGAAATAGCACCAATAGCACCTGTTACTGCTTTTTGAAGCAACAGACCGCTACCTTGATTCTTTATTTTTTGTTCTTTTACTTTTGCAGATTTTGCCGGAATCACAATCACAGAGCCTTTCTCAACAGATGGATAGTTTTTTCCAAAGAAGGATTTGTGTGTACCTAATATCTGTCCGTTAGGTCTTATAACATATGTCTTGCGTTTATTCGCATCATCAGCAAAGCCTGCACCATATTTAAAGATATAAAACTTAGCATCTTTTCCTTCTGTAAAAGGAACGTAAAGGTTTTCCGGTTTCTTATCAGACGGATAATTAAACGCTCCTTTTAGCGCAACTAAATCTTTTATAGCCGGAATATCAATCACGTCTCCTTTTCTCAATACATAATTGAATTTAGATGTTTTACTCTTTAATGCTTTATTCAAATCTGTTAATATATTACCAACTCCATCTTCTGCTCTTGTTAGTCTTGCGCCATCGGCATAAGCAAACCTTGTCAGCCCTCCTGCCCGTTCTATTAAAGACGAAAGTCTTTCATCTTTAGTTGTAAGGACATATTCTCCCGGATATAATACTTCTCCTTTGAGCATGACCTTCATCTGATACTCAAATTCAGGAGTGGGACGCACATAAATCTGGTCGAACGGTTGTAATTTAATAGAGTTTGCAACCGGATCTTTTCCTATGTTCTTACTGATACTATAGTTTAATATTGTTACCTGTGTCGGAACAGATTGTGAAATTGCTTTATCATAATTCGCGATTCTGGCAATTTCGATTCTGTTTGAAGCTGCTTCCATTTTAAAACCTTGCGCAAGAATTAATGCATCTGCTAATGTCATACTTTCCATATAAGGAAAAGTATCATTTTTTCGTACCATCCCATTTACTTCTACATAATATTTATCTATTCTTCTTAAATCTTTCAAGACATAAATTTTATCTCTTTTCTTTAACTTAAAAGTATCCAGTGCCGCATAATCATTTGTAGTGTCAATTCTGAACGAAATCATTCTTTCTGTTAAATCATCATTTACACGGTAAATAATTATTTTGTCTAATAATGCTTCTTCCTTCAACCCATTAGCCATTATAATCGCATCACGTAAAGACATTCCTTTTTCAGATTCGAATTTTCTTGGTTTTCTTACTTCTCCTTTAATTTCAATATCAAATTTGTCAAAAAAATCAGATTTAGAATAAACCTCAATAACATCTCTGAACGTAAGAAGGATATTATCTTCAGAATTTTTATCATCAATTATAGACTGTAAATTAATTTTGTAAGAATGTTTTCTGAAGTCGTCAAAATTAGTTCTTACCAAATATGCTTCATCCAAATAAGCATCCTCTTTTAATCCCTGAGCCTTAGTAATCAAATCCCATACTCTGTCACCTTCTCTCCATTCATATTTTCCCGGCAATAAAACAGATCCGAAGATTTCGTTATAGTTTTTAACTTTATCAGGAATAGAACGGACACCAACAACATCACCGTTTTTTAATTCAATTTTCCCACCTTCTGCTCTTACACTATCCAAATTATAATCTATTAAGATTTGTTTATTTTCATCATATCTTCTTATTTGAATAATTTTTGTGAATGCATCCGGTTTATAATTCCCGCAAAATTTTAATAAATCTTCAAATGTTTCACCAGGCATCATCTCATATTTGCCTTCTCTGTTCACTGCTCCTTCTATCTTAACAATATTTTTCTGTGCAGGAACATAGATATAATCATTATTATCCAGGAAGATATCATCTTGTTTTTCCGGAGTAAATAAGAATTTGTATAAATCGAAATGTCTTATTATTTTCCCATCTCTTTTTACCTGAATATCTCTTATTGACCCTGATTTTGAAGGACCACCTACATATGCTAAGATATTATATGCTGTATTAATCGCCGGAAATGTATATGAACCCGGATTCTCAACATCACCTACTACGTTGATAGTAATTACACGGGAATAGTTGATAGACACATCAAAATCCGATTTATCAATCATGTATGCATTTGCAAAACGGGTTTTCAAGAGACCCTTTGCCTGCTCTAAAGTCAAGCCTTTTAAATATACTCTACCGATATTTTCCTGCTGGATATATCCATCTTTATCTATGTAGAATAAACGATTATAATCCGCATAACCCCAGATAGAAACAACAATCTGATCACCCACACCTAAAATATAATTGCTTGGCGGCTTAATATCTACCGCATTGTTAAATATTTTTACATCTTTTTGTCTGAAATAGCTAAACCCGTAAATATCAACAGTATCTAATCTTTCTCTTAATTCTCTTGTTGCCGTGGCCGTAATTTTTTCTACTGTCTCAGATGCTTTTTGTGCTTCTTTTAAAAGTTTATCTGGTGTATTTATATTTCCTTTTACTTCGTTAGCATTTGTTGCATTACCAATTGCACCCGCTTGTTCATCTGCATCTTTCCCACGCGGAGCCAATCCTTTTGCTATATCCTGGGACTTCTTTGTTTCTTCTACTTTCAGTTCGCCTTGTTTAATTTGTAAAGTATCTTCAATCTTTTTGAAAATCTCTTTAACTGTCGGATCAGGGGCAGCCGGCGGTATAACCGATTGCATGGAAGGTAAACCTGGTGGCATAACAAATTGTGCTCTTGCTATTGTTGAAACAGCAAATAAGAGACATAAGGTTATAATTCTCATTGTATTTTTCATGCTAAGTTAATTCGTATTGATTTTTATAATAGTTTAAGTACTCACCTGAAGTAACACTTTTCAGCCATTCTTCATTTTGCAAGTACCATTCAACAGTTTTTTCCAACCCTTCTTCAAATTGTAAAGAAGGCTTCCAACCCAATTCTTTATTTAATTTTGTTGCATCGATAGCATAACGTTTGTCATGACCCGGTCTGTCTTTTACATAAGTAATTAATTTTTCAGACGCACCTTCTTCCCGATTTAATTTTTTGTCCATTAGAGAACAAAGCAATTTAATCAAATCAATATTCTGCCATTCGTTGAAACCACCGATATTATATGTTTCACCTGATTTTCCTTTATGATAAATTACATCAATTGCGGCGGCGTGATCTTCTACAAATAACCAATCACGCGTGTAATCTCCTTTACCATAAACAGGCAGAGATTTATTATTTTTAATGTTATTGATGAATAAAGGTATTAATTTTTCTGGGAACTGGTATGAGCCGTAATTATTGGAACAGTTTGAAATAACAATAGGCAAATGATATGTATTTTCATAAGCACGAACGAAATGATCGGAACTTGCTTTTGATGCTGAATAAGGTGAGCGCGGGTCGTATGCTGTTGTTTCCGTAAACAAACCTGTTTCACCTAAACTCCCATAAACTTCATCTGTAGAAACGTGATAGAATAATTTTCCATCATAATTACCTGACCAGCTGTTTTTTGCTGCATTTAATAAATTTACCGTTCCTACTACATTCGTCATTATAAATTCCCGCGGATTTAAAATGGAGCGGTCAACATGTGATTCTGCTGCTAAATGTATAATTCCCTGAAAAGAATATTTTTCAAATAACTGGTTTACGGACTCCGCATCCACAATATCAACTTTCTCAAAAACGTAATTTGATTTACCTTCAACATCTTTCAGGTTTTCCAGATTACCGGCATACGTAAGTTTATCTAAATTCACAATTTTGCAGTCTGGATATTTATTGACAAATAACCTCACAACATGTGAACCGATAAAGCCAGCGCCGCCTGTAATTAAAATTGTTTTCATTTATCTATAAGGTCCAGTATTCTAACTGAGAAATCTTTGATTTATACATATTTTTGATATCTACTAAAATAGCATCTTCTCTGGAAAGTTCAATAAAGTAATTTTCCTCTAATTGTTTATAAGCATCGTGTGAAACAGCGACTATAATCACATCGTATTTGCCGCTTGCTTCATTCTTTAATTCCACCTGATATTCTTCCAGCACTTCATGCGCATCTGCCAGTGCATCTGTCATTTCAACATCAATATGAAAGTCTTGTAATTCTTTGTATAAATTAAATACTTTAGAATTTCGTATATCCGTTACATTTTCTTTGAATGTTGCGCCCATAATCAAGGCTCTGCACTGCGATGGATTTTTACTTTTACTCAATAAATACTGCACTACTTTCTTTGCGATATAGTTGGGCATTCCGTCATTGATGTTTCTGCCGCTTAAAATGATTTGTGGCTTATAACCAAACTTATTTGATTTATACGTCAGGTAATACGGATCCACACCAATGCAATGGCCGCCCACCAAGCCCGGTTGAAATTTCAGGAAATTCCATTTTGTGCCTGCCGCTTCCAGAACATCGTACGTGTTTATATTCATCAGATTGAATATTTGTGAAAGCTCATTCATCAATGCAATATTCAAATCGCGTTGTGTGTTTTCAATCACCTTCGCCGCTTCCGCTACTTTAATTGACGCTGCTTTGAATACGCCAGGTTCAATGATTGTACCGTATACTGCTGCAATATTTTCTAATGATTCTTCATCACAACCAGCAACTATTTTCGTAATTTTTGTCAAGGTGTGCAATGTATCCCCCGGATTTATTCTTTCAGGAGAATAACCGATTTTAAAATCTTTTTTATAGGTCAATCCTGAGTTTTCTTCAATAATCGGAACACAATCATCTTCCGTGCATCCCGGGTAAACCGTAGACTCAAACACGACATAATCACCTTTTTTCAAAACCTTTCCTATTGTGTTAGAAGCACCAATCAATGGTTTCAAATCCGGCATATTGTGTTTGTCAACGGGTGTCGGTACAGCAACGATATAAAATGTCGCTTTTTTCAGGGTTTCTGTATCTGTGGTAAATTCAATATCAGCACCTTCAAAAGCAGCTTTTGTAAGTTCATTACTCGGGTCGGTATGATTCTTCATCATATCGACACGTTTCTGGTTGATGTCAAAGCCAATTACTTTGAATTTCTTTGCCAGTTCTAAAGCAATCGGCAAGCCAACATAACCAAGCCCAATTACACCAATTATCTTTTCTTTATTAGTAAAACTTGTAATAAATTGTTGTGTGTCAGTCATCTTAAATTTTCGAACTGCAAAAATACGAAAAAATTAGTCAATAACCTTAGTATAAACCGTTAACAAATAATAAGTTTGCTTTAAAATTTTTAAGTTTACAGATGAATTGCAACAAATCTTAATATGCCGATTTTTTACTCCATTTTTGTCTGTTTACTTGGTCTTTTGATACATTTTAGCTCATTTTTTAACAAAAAAACAAGGAAGTGGATCCTTGTAAGAAAAAATTGGTTGTTTGAATTACAGCAAAAACTATCAAAAAAAGATGCTATTTGTTGGATTCATTGCTCTTCTGCGGGTGAATTTGAGCAGGCAAATCCTTTAATTGAAAGAATCAGAAAACTAAAACCGAAACTCAGGATTGCAGTTTCTTTCTTTTCACCTTCAGGTTTTGAAATGTACAAAGGCTCAGGGTTGGCAGATTTGTTTTTTTATTTTCCATTAGATACAAAAAGAAATGCGCAGCAATTAATTGAAACCCTGAAACCAGATTTTGTCATTTTTATCAGAAATGAAATCTGGCTAAATACTTTAACAGAATTGAGAAATAGAAATATTCCCACATACTTGGTAAATGCAAATTCTGAGAAGAAAAGAAATTCTTTTTATCAATATTACTTAAACATAGCAAATCCGTTATTTACTAAAATTTTTGATACAAAAACATGGGGAAATACAAAATCAGAAAGAGTCATTGAAATAAAAGATGAAATTTATAATGATAAGATTTTAGAAGATTTCTGCAAAGACAGCCCGGTTATTATTTTAGGAAGCAGCTGGCGAACTGAAGAAAAATTTGCAGCAGTTTTTTTAAAAAAAAATAAAATTGCAAACCTGAAATTTATTATTGCGCCGCATGAATTTGATAACAATAAACAGGATGATTTAGAAAAATTGTTTGGTGAAAAAATAATTTCGTATACAGAGTACCAAAAAAAATCACCAAAACAACATATACTTTTTCTGAATAAAAAAGGCATTCTGAAACATATTTACAGATATGCTGATATTGCTTTTATTGGCGGTGGTTTCGAAAAAACTGTACACAATGTTTCGGAAGCTGCAGTTTATGGCATACCTGCATTATTCGGACCAAACTACGGCAAGTTTGAAGAAATAAATGAACTAGTTAGCTTGCAGATTGCGTTTCCTATAAACAATTATATGGAATTTGAAAACGGGCTTTTATCTTTGATCAACGATGTAAAGTTAAGAGAAACTATTCAGCAAAAAGCCACTGATTATTTTACCAGAAATCAGCAGACATCTCAGGAAATTATTTCAGAGATTTTGAAATAAAAAAACCTGTATACTTTTTCAAATATACAGGAATTTGCGTGTTTTATACGATTCCCGACTTAATTAAATCGTTTCTGCAATAAAGCCATGAACTTTTCTACTGCCGCTGGCTTATCACTCCAACTGAATTTATTCCATAATTTTTCTTTACAATAATTTTCTGCCAATCCAAATGAATTCATCGACTCTAACTGTTTTAAACCTGCTTCATATTCTCCAAAATGATTGCCGAATAATTCGCGGACAAAAATAAATTTATCATTCAATGCTATCGATTCGCTAAGTGTCTTTTTCGCTTGGGTATTTAAACTGTCCAAAACAGTTTGTGGTTTGAAAACATCATTTAAAGAAGAAGGAGTTAATTGTTCTACAATTGTTTCCACTTCTTTTTCTACCACTAAAACTGCATCATGATGTTCATAAGAAGAAGCTGTAAATGGCGTTTCGTAAGTATTAACTACAGGTTCAAAAGCATTTGTATTATTTGCAAATGACTCATGTAATTCTTCTTTACCATCATCAAATAATTCAAATAATTGTGTTGTCTGGGTTGTATTTAATTTTTGTTCAAGATGTTCAAATAAAGATGTTTCTTCTTTTTTATTATTTACCAATTCTTCCGCAAAAGTTGAAATTGACTGCCCTTCGAATTTAGAAGTTAATGTTTCGATTATCCCTGCTACAGGTAATTCAATTTTTTCTTCTGCAATAACTTCTTCAATAATAGGTGTCGTTTTTTCTTCCAGTTTATTCAATGAATAATCTTCTGTTATGATACTTTTTATTAAAGGAATTTCTTCAACAACAGGCTCTTCATCATTTTCTTCTTTTACATCTTCCTGTTTATTTAAAGAATAATCTTCCGTTATGATGCTTTGTGTAACAGGAACTTTTTCAGTAACCGGTTCTTCAACTTTCTCTTCTGTTGTTTCTTTTGTTTTATTCAATGAATAATCTTCCGTAATGATACTTTCTATTAACGGAACTATCTCTAATTTCTCTTCTTGATTGTTTTTCTCCTGTTTCATTAGTGGTGTGATCTCACCAACGAACACCATCTCTTCTTTTTCAATTTCTGCGTGAATATCTTCCACTAAATCTTCCATTTCTTCTTTTTGATCGGAAGAAAGGGCTGCTTCTACTTCTTCGATATGGTCATTTTCCGCTACTTCTACAATTTCTTTTGCTTTTGCAGGAACGAATTTATTTTCAACTGTTTGCGAGGGCGTAAAAGATTTATCTTCTCTTTTATCTATAATTAACGAGCGTTCTATGTCTTCAATCCGGTCAATACTGGTATATAAATATTTTTTCATCAAGAGTAATTCATCTCTTGACATGGTTCCTTCTGACAAAATTGTCTTATTTAGGTTAGAAACCACGGTCAGGTAGTTTTCTATTTTCTGTAAAGCGTTTCTTATTTCCATCTGTTTTTGTAATTTGAACCGAAATTATAAGGTAATGTACAAATTTCATACATGTTTTTAGAACCAAATGTTAATAAGTCTAAAACCGGCTGGATAGAAGTTGTCTGCGGTTCCATGTTTTCAGGTAAAACTGAAGAGTTGATTCGTCGTTTAAAACGCGCAAAAATTGCGAATCTGAAAGTCGAAATTTTCAAGCCTCAGATTGATACGAGATATCATGAAACAGAAGTGGTTTCACACGATTCAAATTCTATCATGAGCACACCTGTTTCAAGTTCGCAAAATATTTTATTATTGTCAAATGATGTTGAAGTAGTAGGTATAGATGAAGCACAGTTTTTTGACGACGGATTACCTGATGTATGCGAACAATTGGCGAACAAAGGTATTCGTGTAATTATTGCTGGTCTGGATATGGATTTTCTGGGGAGGCCTTTCGGTCCGATGCCTGCACTGCTGGCAAAAGCGGAATACATAACTAAAGTGCATGCTATTTGCGTGCGGTGCGGTGCTTTGGCAAATCACTCGTATCGTTTAGTTGCAAGTGATACAAAAGTTTTGTTAGGCGAGAAAGAAACTTACGAACCTCGCTGCAGGGAATGTTTTAATAAAGGAAGTAATCTAAAATAATTAGCCATGAAACTTGCAAGCGTAGAATTACCAAATAAGATAAATGTAAACAATGTTGATTTATTTTTAAACGGAGCTGCCATCCGTTCTAAATTTCTTGTACAAACATATATTATTTCAATGTATTCTGCTGAAAAAATTACGGATGAAAAATCCGGTATTGAAAGTAACATCGAAAGAAGTTTGCGTATGCAGATTATTACTCCCCTGGCAACTTCAAAAGCTGTAAGTGAAAATATCCAGGATGGCATGAAAGTAGGATTAGGTATTTTATATTATCAGCAAAAAGATTTAGTGGAAGATTTGAAAAAAGTGATTGAACAATCCGGTGTGCAATACAAAGACACCATTGATATTTATTATACAGTAAAAGCTGAACTGAAATTATACAAAAACGAAAAAGAAATTTATTCCAATAAGGATGGAAAATTATTTGCAGAAACAATTTTTGGAATGTACCTCGGAAGAAATCCAAAAGACAGAAAAATAAAAGAAGCATTATTAAAAGGATTTTAAAAAATGATGAATGTTGAATGTTGAATGTTGAATTATTTCAATTAATAAAATATCCTAATGAAGAAAGTTATCTTATTTATTCTTGTTATTTTATTAATTCTTATTGGAATTCTTGCTTTTAAAACAATCAATGCGCCGAACAGACAAACAAATATTGCAGCATCACCTGCACCTGAATTATCAGACAGTGCAGTCAGCCATTTTCAGCAGGCAATACAATTTCAAACTGTATCTTTTGCTGATCCAACAAAATGGGATTCGCTTCCATTTATTCAATTCAGGAAATTTTTAGAAGCCACTTTCCCCTTAGTACATCAGCATCTAACGCGTGAAATCATTAGCGGCTACAGCTATCTCTATAAATGGCAGGGGAAAAACACTTCTTTAAATCCATTCATTTTAATGGCGCATCAGGATGTAGTGCCTGTTGAAGAATCTGCAAAAAACATGTGGACGGTAGATCCATTTGCAGGTACTATAAAAGATGGTTACATCTGGGGACGCGGCACCACTGATGACAAAATCAATTTGATTTCGATTATGGAATCAACAGAGAAATTATTGAAAGAAAATTATCAACCTGAACGAACTGTTTATTTTGTTTTTGGACAGGATGAAGAAATCGGCGGTAAAAAGGGTGCTGTAAAGATTGCACAACTACTGCTATCCAGAAATATAAAAGCGGATATTGTTATGGATGAAGGCGGCATTATTACCAAAAAAGAAATTCCGGGAGTCAGAGACAATAAGTCTGTTGCACTCATCGGCACCGCGGAAAAAGGATATATATCACTTGAATTTTCAGTACATAAAAAAGGCGGACATTCATCACAGCCGGAACAAGAGACAGCGATCGACATATTAATGAAAGCAATTGTACAATTAAGAGCGAATCCTTTTGAAAAACGTTTTGTGCAATCTACACAGGAATTCCTTGAATTCCTGGCACCTGAAATGAAATTCCCAAACAATATGGCGTTCTCAAATGCATGGTTATTTAAACCTATGATTTTAAGACAATATGAAAAAAGCAATACTGCAAATGCCATGATACGCACTACGGCAGTACCTACAATCATTAATGCAGGCATTAAAGATAATGTAGTGCCGACGCTGGCAACTGCAGTGGTAAATTTTCGTCTGCTGCCCGGTGACTCCGCAAATTATGTTACACAGAAAGTAAAAGAAATCATTAATGATAACCGTGTTGTAATAAGACCATACGATGATAATATTTCTGAAGCATCGCCTGCGACATCCAGTAATAGTATTGCTTTCAGAAAAATAGATAGTCTCGTAAAGAAAAGTTATCCGAAAGTTGTAAGTGCTCCATTCTTATTAATCGGTGCGACTGATTCACGATTTTTTACAGAGGTTTCTGACAACATTATTAAATTCAGCCCGATGATTGATCCTATCGGTTTTCATGGCATCGACGAACGCGTAAGCCTGGAAAGCTATCAACATTCACTATGGTTTTTTGAGCAATTTTTGAGAAGTTGTAAATAACGAAAACTGTCAATTACATTACAGGCTTAATGTCTTTTACTAATTGTTTATCGAACAATTTTACACCTCTTGCATTCAAATGCTGGGTATCAAAAAACAAAGCAGTATCTGTAGAAACAGAAGGAAAATCCATATATTCAAAGAACGGCACTGATTTCGCTTTTGCAATGCTGTCATAATAATTAAGCACAAATTTTCTGTTGGGACAAAGATAAAAATATGCTTTAAATTCCGGCGGGTAAATAAAAATCAATTTTATCTTATTTACCTTGCAATAATCTATAAACCCTAAAAACAGTTTATTAGTCTGGCTGTCAATCTTTGCAGTAAATCCATCTATATAAACCAACTCCTGCGCCTTACGAACAAAGGCTGTATCCCATGGAAGATCGACGCTGCCGAATCCTCTAACCTTTGAGTTCTTAATTACCGTCGGTCTGAAAGCGGCAATGGTGCCATCCAGTATCATATCTTTTCTATGAGTAAACTTCAGCATTGGAATGTAAAAATCTTTCCAGGTAAACAGATCAAATTGACCGACAATATTTCTCATCAACGTATCATTCAGATAGGGAATGAATTGTTCATAATTATAAAATCTCTTTGAATGGATGAGGCTGAAAATATCCAGACTCAGTAAGATGGTTTTTGGCGGTTTATTATGCTGAAGATATAGTTGCAGCCTGTAGTATTGTGTAAAAAATTTATGTCCGTCAATACCAATATTATAACAACTTCTGCCAAATGAATCAGTAATAGTTTGCGGGTTGATAATTATCGCCGCCCTTGAAGAACCCATGATTAAGACATCTGCATCAATTCCGCCTTTATAGATGCTATCCCAATCAGAATACAGAGGTCCATATTCTGCAGACCTGTGCAGACCTTTATCAATTAACCGCTGCCAACACGTACAGAAAACAAACAGTACTGCTATAATTGGTATTGATTTGATTAATATCTTTTTCATAAAATTAAAATTGAAAATAAATAAACTGTTTATTTTCAAATACGCCAAAAAGCAGGATGATTATAATAAAAAGCGCATAAACACTCCATCTTACAAGAGCGGGCATCTTTGCAAAATTTACGGTTACTGTCTGCAGCTCTTTCTTTCTTTCTATAAACAACATAAACACTACAAACAGTAGGGACAACATCATATCCCGTTTTGACAAATCGTCAAAGATAAAACCGGCTTTATTTGGTTTTAAAAAATCCGTAAACAAATGTGTCAGCATATACAATGCCTTATGAATATTCTCCGACCTGAAAAATATCCAGGAAATACTTACGAATGAAAACGTGAGTACAATGCTCAGATTATCATAAATAAATGACGGCACTTTTTTTGAAACTTTCTTGCGTGTTTTCTTTGTCAGAAATTCGTAGATGGTAGCAAGACCATGCATTACACCATAAATTATAAATGTCCAACCTGCGCCATGCCAGACGCCGCTTAAAAAAAATGTAAGAAACAATCCCGCAACAACAGCTAATTGTCCCCAGTCTCTTTTGCTCACAATAAATGGCGTAAATAAATAATCATTGAACCAGGTGGATAATGAAATATGCCATCTGCGCCAGAATTCTGTCACATTTTTACTGATAAAAGGATTATTGAAATTCTTCATTAAATCATATCCCATCACTCTTGCAGAACCAATCGCAATATCTGAATATGCCGAGAAATCACTGAAAATCTGGAAAGAAAAACATACGATAGCAATCAATATTGTTTTGCCTGTATGTGCTTCCGGTGCTTTGTAAACCGTATCAACTATAATTGCCAGACGGTCTGCCACCACTATTTTCTTAAAAAAACCCCATACCATCAATCTTAAACCGCTTACTACTCTGTCATAATTAAAAAACTGTTCCTGATGAAACTGATGCAATATATTCTGTGGTCTTTCAATCGGACCGGCAACCAACTGCGGATAGAACATGACATACAATGCATAGATTCCAAAATTACGTTCAGCTTTATGATTTCCTCTGTACACTTCAATAGTATAACTCATTGCCTGAAACGTATGGAAAGACAAACCAATAGGTAATAATATTTTTAAATACGGAACAGGATTGGTAATAGAGAAGACATTTAATATTCCTGTCACATTTTCATTCAGGAAATTATAGTATTTAAAGACTGCCAGTACACCAATGTTTGCAACCAGGCTGGCTATTAAAAAAACTTTTTTATTTTTCCCTTTTGCATCTTCAAGTAAGATACCCGCGATATAGTCAATGACAATTGTAAAAAATAAAATGAGAATATAAACCGGCACGAACGCCATATAAAAATAACAGCTGGCTGCCAGCAACAGGAACCAGCGTAAACGATGCGGTAATGCAAAAAAAGCAGATGTTACTACAACAAAAAATATAATAAACTGAATTGAGTTAAATAACATGCTGTTTATCTATTTATAAAAAATCATTTCCTGCATTCATCACCAGGTTTGTTCCGTTGATTTGCTGTGAACATGTTGTATAAAATCTTACTGCTTCTGCAACCTCTTTTATTGTCAGCAATTTTTTCAACGGATGATTTTCAATCATTTGTTCCACTATTCTTTCATCTGTATCAGATGTCAGGTTAGTAAGCATAAAACCCGGTGAAATTGAATTTGAAGTAACATTAAATTTTATATTTTCTGTCGCCCATGATTTACTCAATGAAAGCGAGTATGCTTTGTTTGCAACATACTCAGACCAACCAATTGGCGGCTTGTTAATATTTGCTGCGGAAATAATATTGATAATCTTTCCGAATTTCTTCTTTCTTGCCTGTATAAGAAAAGCTTGTGTAATCTTTATCGCAGGAATAATATTCTGCTGAAAACTTTTCTGAAAAACTGCAAAATCAGTTTTATGGAAATACTGTTTTTCAAAACCAATTACGGCATTATTGATTAATACATCAGGATTTATAGTTTGTATTTCTGCTATAAATTTATCTACAGAAGATTCATCTTTGAAATCACAATGAACCGCTTTTATATTGTCTTTTGATGTGCTGAGCGCTTTTGCTTGTTCAGCTGATTTTGAATAGGTGAAATAAACTGTATTGGAATTTTCTTGTGATAATTCTTTCACAATTTCCGCACCTAAACCCGACGAACCGCCTGTTATAAGTATGTTCATATGATACCTATTTGAATTTTACCTTTCGCAACTTTCTTATTATCTGAATTCGAAAAATGAAATTTAAATTCTATTGCATTTACGGATTCATACACATCTTCTATTTTTGCATAAAAATCTAACTTATCATTCAGGTAAACCGGCAGTGCAAATTTAATTTCCTGTGTTTGAATTATTACGTTTTTATCAGGAAGACATTCACCAATAAAATAAGAAAGAAACCCATTCAGTATATTTCCATGCATCACTCTTCCGTTAAAACTTTTAGATTGTGCGAAAGTCTCATCTGTGTGCAACGGATTTTTATCCTTAAATATTTCTATAAATCCATTATATACAGCATCTGACACCTGGAATGTGTATGAAAATTCCTGTCCTTTGATCATTAGTGATTGAGTTTACCTGCTATTGCGTCACACATCTCGCCAACGTTTTTCCAGTTCTGAATTTCAGATGAAGTAAACCTTTGCTTGAAATGTTTTTCTATCGCCACAACTAATTGAATATGATTTAAAGAATCCCATTCTTCAATATCTGTAGCGGTAGTTTCTCTCGACAATATAATATCTTCGTTATCTAAAACATCGATAAAAATATCGTTTACTTCTTTAATAATCTGAATGCTATCCATTGTTTTCTCGTTTTTTTATGTGTACGTTCTTCAATTCATGACTTTCAACATTCAGTTCCCACTTATCTCCTGTTTTACTGAATCCTAAATTTTTATAATGATCTTTTACCATTTCATTTTTAGCTGTAGGAAGATATTCGCCGGTAATTCTTTTAAATCCGGTTTCTTTAGCAAAGCTGACAAGCGTATTTAAGACAAAATCTTCCATACCTCTTTTTAATACTCTGCAGCTCATGAACCAGGTATCAATAAATAAATTTTTTTCATCTGTCTTTTCAAGAACTATTACGCAGATAAGTCCGTTCGCACCGAATTTATCATCCAACGTAAATGCAAAGGTATGATTTTTTCCTGATTGGGCAAGTGATTCAATATCGGCTTCGGTGTAGCGCACTGTTCTTAAATTAAACTGATTTGAACGTTGTGACAACTGGGCAACTCGTGGTGTATTGAATTTATTGAAAGGTTCAATCAATGAAGTCATATCCAGTGTTTTCAGGTAGTCATCTTCATTTATAAAACTTTTCTGCACAGCTACTCTCTGCGCTTCCACCTGATACTGTTTTGTGCGTTCAGTATCTAACGCAGAAAAAGAAACCGTTTCAAACAAATTAAGTGAGTACAAATACTCCAGATAATCAGCAGGATCTTCAGGAAGTTCAGGCACAGTAATATCTTTTATATTTTCACGCACTAAGTTTCTTTCAAATGGATTGTCATCTAAAAATACCATAGAATCAAATCCAATATTTAGAACGCTTTGTATATGACGGATATTATCTGCTTTATTTTCCCAATTGGCAACAAACACGGCAATATCATCCAATTTCAACACCATGTCGGGATGTTTCTCAAATGGTTCTTTAGCAACAGACTCTGTATTTTTACTACAGACAGCAATAATAATTCCTCTTTCTTTTAACTTCTTTGCCCAAAGCTGAAGCTCCGTAAAAGCCTTACCGATACCTAATGCACCTACCTGAATATTTTCAACGCCATCATCACCAATGATACCGCCCCACGTGGTGTTATCTAAATCGAGTATCAGGCACTTTTTAAATTTCCCTGAAATTGCAGCAATCATATCTATTGTCCTACAAGCAATGAGCGGCAACGCATCCATACTTAATACCATTTCAGTATTAATGTAAACGGATGTATGAAACATAACGGATTTCCCTAGCTGATTCTGAATACTAGACATATCACATATAAAAAAATCAGGATGCTGAATCGACAAGTTCATCAGCTCATAATTCAATTTTCTTAATTGATATAAAAAAGAAAATTCTATGCTGTTTGAATAATTACCAAATAACGAATCGTTTATTTCAGGATAATTATAGTAGAGTATTTTTGCATTCAGATTTGCCTGAATTGTTGTGATTAAACCTGATATTAATTCCAGTCTTTCCTTAGCTAAATTTAGGGCAGCATTAATTTCTTTTTTATTGTATTGATATAGCAACTTGTGTGTAGACTGAAAAATGATAATGAAGTCGGGTTTGAATTCGTACAATTCTGATGATCCATCAAATATCTGTCTTTCTATCTGGTTAAAATCAGCATCAAAAACCTCTAAATTATACCCTTTGTCATAACCTGCGCCTTTCAGTGCCTGAACCAGTAATTGCGTAGGGGTATCACCAAGAATTGCTACTTTCTTGTTTTCTAAATGACTAAAGTCTTTTTTTAAGTTTTTCTTTAATTCTGAAAGCGTCTTCATCGTCTAAATCCTAATTTATAAATATCTGAAAATAAGTTGCGCAAATTTACGAATTTATAGTGTATTTGATACACAAAAATGGAGTCATTATTATCAGTATTAAGACTTGATTTGACAATTTAAACAGTAAACCTATGAAGATATTGTATGAGAAGGATTATTTAAACAACTCTTTTAAATCTTCATCTACATCATCACTGCCATAATTGAACATAGTGCTGGTGATGTCTGAGAACTTATTTCCTTGTTCTAACTGGAATTTACTTAACAATGAATATGCGGCCATGCCATGCAGAACAAATTCCATCCAGGTATTCAATTCTGATTTTTTTACACCGATAATTTTTGTCAGCACCAAATCACGCAACCCGGTTACTGTATCTAAATCCCGGGCATAATCTTTGTCAGAAGTGTCCGTTAAAATATCCAGTACATTTCCTGCTTCAAAATATTTCTGAACTTCGTTATAAATATTCTTTTCTTCCTGCTGTGATTTTTTCTTTTTTACTTTGGTCGGATTTGGAAAATATTGAACAAATAAATTTCTTATTGCTTTATCTAAAATATTTTGTGCAACACGAATCGGGCCTTCCTGCTCTCCTTCATACACCATTTCAATCTTTCCTGTTATTGCAGGAAACACACCGGCAAAATCAGAAATGCGCACAACCGTTTGTTTCTCATTATTTATCAAAGCTCTCCGCTCTGCAGTGCTGATGAGATTTTCCATCGCAGCAATGGTTAAACGCGCAGAAACCCCGCTTTTCTCGTCTACAAATTCGCTTTCGCGGGCAGCAAAAGCTATATGTTCCACTAAATCTTTAATCAATTCAGGAACAATAATTTTTTGTTTCTGTTCTTCTGACAAGATAGCTTCCTGTGCAGTAATTAATTTTGAATCTTCAATTGTTTTCGGATAATGCGTCAGAATCTGCGATTCAATCCTGTCTTTTAAAGGCGTAACGATGGAGCCGCGATTGGTATAATCTTCAGGATTTGCGGTAAACAAAAATTGAATATCTAACGGGAAACGCAATTTAAAACCGCGAATCTGCAAATCACCTTCTTCCAGTAAATTAAATAAAGCGACCTGGATTCTTGCCTGCAAATCAGGCAATTCGTTAATCACAAAAATACTGCGATTACAACGCGGAATGATTCCAAAATGCAGTACACGCTCATCGCTATAATTCAGTTTTTGTGTCGCTGCTTTTATCGGATCTACATCACCAATTAAATCCGCAACGGTAACATCCGGTGTTGCTAATTTTTCGCCAAAACGTTCGCTTCTATGTATCCATTCTATCGGCGTTCCATCGCCAAGTTCAGCAATTAAATTCTTTGCAAAAACAGACAAAGGCTTCAAAGGATCATCCAGAATTTCACTTCCTTTTATAATCGGAATATATTCATCCAGCAAATTCACCATTTGCCGTGCAATACGCGTTTTCGCTTGCCCGCGCAAACCAAGCAGCAATATGTTATGCTTAGATAAAATCGCACGTTCTACATCAGGAATAACAGATGTATCATATCCGATAATACCTTCAAATGTGGGTTGTTTTTTTTGTAATCGTATAATCAGATTATCCCGTAATTCCTGTTTAATAGATTTTGATTGATAACCGGATTTTTTGAGTTGTGCAAGTGTTTGTATATCTTCTATTTTCATGTAATAATTTATCTGACTTTTCGTTTCTTATTCCTTTCGTAATCTTCAAAAATAAAATCTCCTAAACCATCTAAGGAAGTGTAGAATGCTTTTCCTTTATTTATTTCCGTAAATTCTTGTACATATTGCTGTAAATATTCATCGCGTGCAATCATAAATGTAGTAATCGGAATATTTAATCGTCTGCACTGCGCAGCATAATTGTAGCACTTATTGACAATCTTTCTGTCCAACCCAAAACTGTTTTTATAATAGGTCAGTCCTTCTCTTAAACAAGTCGGTTTTCCATCGGTAATCATAAAAATATGTTTGTTGGAATTTTTTCTTCTGCGTAAAATATCCATCGCTAATTCCAGACCTGCCACAGTATTTGTATGATAGGGACCAACCTGCAGATAGGGCAAATCTTTTACCTGAATCTGCCAGGCATCATTTCCAAATACAATCACATCCAGGGTATCTTTCGGATAACGTGTCATAATTAATTCTGACAAAGCCATTGCGACTCTTTTTGCCGGCGTAATTCTATCTTCACCGTACAAAATCATGGAATGCGAAATATCAATCATCAGCACCGTAGAAGTTTGTGCCTGATATTCCTGTTCCATCACTTCCAGATCACTTTCTTGTAATAAAAACTCTTCAGAAGAATTGTTTATCTGTGCATTACGCAATGACTCCGTCATTAAAATTTGTTCGGGTTTATCGCCAAACTGATACGGGCGGATATCGCCGGTTGGTTCATCACCATTGCCGGCAAAATTAGATTTATGGTTTCCGCGTCTTGACTTCTTCATCTTACCAAAAATATCTTCCAGCGATTTTTGCCGGATGGTCTTTTCCATTTTTGATGTCATCTTTAGTTCATCGCTGCGCGGATTTTCGTTCTGCAAATAACCTTTGTCCACTAAATCGCGGATAAAGTCACCCATTCCGTATTCGTTATTGGTAAGATTATATTGCTTATCTAAATCGGTCAGCCATTCCAGGGCTTCACGCGCATCGCCTGAAGTATACGTCAGCAATTGTCTCAATAAATTAAATAACTTATCAAATCCTGACGCATCAGCATCTAATTGCGGAATATATTTTGTAAAACGATGACCGAGCATTTTTATTTTTTCACGACTTTTACACTGTACGAACCTGTATTCAATTTATCATATACTGTTTCATAAATAGCAACATAGATATTTCCTTCGTCACCAGCCGAACCTTCATATTTTGAACCAGCCTGCTGCATTTCTCCGTACTCACCTATCTTGTATACAACAGCACCATATTTTGTAGACATATCATCTGTGTAAGCACCATCTTTTGTACCTGAAATATAACCATCCGGACCATACGTGCCGCCGGAAAGACTTTTCAACGTCACCTTGCCAGTTGCTGTTATTGAAAACTTATCACCGGATTTAACTTTAACACCTGTGTTCAACCAGCCTTTATTATTATCATTTCCTGAAATATTATAGTTTGCTTTTAACTTATAATTTCCATCTGAACTAATGATAACATCTTCTACGGGTGAAATGTCAAGGCTTTCAATTTTATCACGTTTGAAAGTCAGGTTTCCATAATCAGCCTGAATAGTAATATCGCCAAATGAAATAGAACCTTCTATATAATTTGAACCATCGAAAGTCACTGCATCACTTACACTTGTAGCCGAAGATAAATCTGCCTTCTTATATAATTCATCTGTTAATTGTTCAATCGTATAATTTTCTCTGTCAGAAATTTTATAAAAAGGATTTTGTGAAAATGTAATGACAGTAGAAAGAATAGGTGAACCGTATGCTAATAATCTATCATAAACTATTTTTGCTTCCGCATCATTTGCAAGCGTCTGCAATTTATTTAAATCGGGCAAGACAGCACCATCCTTAGTATGGTCTGAAACGATACCTAATTTAAGGTTGCTTACTTTTTCAATCGGAATAACAAGAGAACCATATGCCGTGATAACCGTAATTTTTGGCAGGGTTGTTTTTCCTGTAACAACATCACCATTCTTAAGTTTAACAGTGAGTTGAACATTTGCTGCATTTGAAATGAAGAATATCAGAAACAATGCTGATAATAAGGTAAGTCTTTTCATAATTTTTGATTTTAGTATTTTTTTAAAAATACATCATTAGAACTAAAAAGCAAATGGAATGTTAGTATAAACAGTTCCAGTTAACACAAAATAGGAAAAATCGTTTAAACAGCTTTTGAAACTGGACATTTTTCAGCACTTGCCAGATCCAGATACGGCGGAATGTCTGCTGCTGTTAGATGTATATATTTCTTAATAATCTCACTATTGTGTACTAAAAAAATTCCGGGCATCTGGAATGTATCCACACCATCAGGGCTGCTGATGAATGCACCTCTGGTAATCCATAAATAGATGCCGCGCATCCAGACTTTCAATCCTAAAACCTGAGAAAGCGTTCCGCGTTTCAGCTGAAAACCTTTATATAACATAGATTCTGGATCAGAAACAGTATCCAGATCCTGTAAATTATGTTTCTTTAATTCTTCTATAGCCTTTGCTTCGTCATGCATATGAACCAGAATTATCTTAGTTCCTTTTGCTTCTATTTCCGGCCTCAGTTTATTTATAAACCATAACGTTTCTTTACAAAACGTGCAGCCAAAATGACGCAAGAAAATCAACATTACCGGTTGCTTATTTGACATATCTCTTAAACTTTCTCTTTTGTTTGTTTCATAAAAATCCAGTAATTCTGAAACTTCCAGTCCGTTTAAATGAATCATTTCATTATCCAGTAAAAACTGATGACGGTATGCATTATATAAAATAACAGCAAAAGGAATCAGCCAGAAAATATGATTTGACAAAACCATATTAAATATAACCACAGGTTCCTGGCCTTGAAAATAGAAAAAAGAGAAACCTAAGAGTACGCAAAATTTTGTTACAAAACCCATCAGCACAACGCGCCAATGACGCAATGGATTGGATGCAGCCATTATATAACCTACACCAAAAACAACCTCATACAAACCGATGAATTGCCATAACTGTACATAGTTCGGCCTTGAAAGTGTGGCAATATCAAACCAAAAGAACGGAAATAATATTACTGAAAAACCCCAGATAATATGATATAAACCTGCAACATAAAGTACAGCTTTAAACCATGTGGTGTTTTTTGGATATACGATGTTCATTCAATTGTGATTATGCCATCTATAAACCATTTAGAAGAAAAAAAGTTTTGGAATATTTCAGAATCCTTATTATTTAGCCAGTTCTCTCAGAGAAATCTCTGTATCAGGTTGATAAATTCCAAAGGAAGAGAAGCCTTGTTCCGTTAAATTCTCCAATTGTTTTTTGGTATTTTTTTTATTCTGAATTTCCAATGTTACAATATTTCCGCTTTCTCTTAATTCCTGAGCTTTAGAAAGCATATCGTTAAACGTGAACAAGTCTTCACTATATAATATAACAATTTTTTTAGAAGTAACAGGTATTTCAAATTGTCGTTCTTCCAGAATAGAAATTACTCTCTCGAAACCAATTGAGAAACCGCAAGCCGGAATATCTTCTTTTACGTTTAATATTTTCCCAATCATTTTGTCGTAACGACCACCGCCGGCAATTGAGCTATTATACCCATCTATTCCAATTTCAAAAATTTGTCCTGTATAATATCCCATGCCTCTGACAAGCGATAAATCTAATTTTATAGAATAGTTATTTTGTGACTGCATAGTTATTGTCTCGATTACTTTATTCAAATCATTCAAAATATATTCAGGAATATTTGGTAAAATATTGGTGATATTTTTTGTTGTAAGTTCTGTCTCAGATGCAGACTTAACGATGCTGACAAATTTATTGATGGATGAAACCGGGAATCCGGATTTCTCCAATTCAGTTTGCACACCTGTAATTCCGATTTTATCTAATTTGTCCAGAATGATGAAAACTTTTCCAAAACAATTTTCTTCGAAATCACAATATTTAGCAAGAGATTCCAGTATTCTTCTGTCATTTATTCTCACGCTGAATTTTGAAAAGCTTAAACTTTTCAAAGCTTCTGCAGTTGCCAGAATTAACTGGATTTCAGCAATCACATCTTTGGTTCCGATGATATCAATATCACATTGCGTAAATTGCCGGAATCTTCCTTTTTGCGGACGTTCTGCTCGCCAGACATTGCCTACTTGTATCACCTTAAAAAACTGTGGAAGTTTAGTACGGTTGTTCGCATAAAATCTGCACAGCGGAACCGTTAAATCATATCTTAATCCTAAGTCAACCAAATCCTGTTCATTATTTATATTCAAAAGTTTTAACTTGTCTCCTCTTTTTAAAATCTTAAACAACATCTTCTCATTATCACCGCCATCACCGCTTGTCAGAAAGTTTATTTTTTCAACGCAGGGTGTATCAATCTGAACGAATCCGAATTTTTTATAGCTTTCCGTAATTATACCGGTTACATAATTTCGCAATTCAACCTCTATAGGACTAAGGTCTCGCATTCCTTCTGCCGGATTCGTATTCATAATCATAGTTATCTATTGTTTTATATTTTGCCGTGTATGAATTTTATTTCTACGTCAGAATTAAAATCACTCATAAATAAAGCACTTTGCTTAGCATTAATTTTAAACGATTTATCAGGATAATAGGTAATTATCTGTTCATTAGAAAAAAGCATTGTCGATATTTTTTTTTCTATAATTACAGAAATAAGTTTACCGCTTTTCTGTTCGTAATTCACTGTCATTTGACGAACAGGAATTTTTGTAGAGGTTGATGTATATACATATTTCTGATGATCATCCAGAATTTGCGTGTTAAACTTTCCTTTCCAGCTTGGTTTATTTAAATCACAATCCAACAAAATTTGCATTTCTTTTTTCCAATCAATTGAATATAGATTTTTTGATTCTGTTTTACCATTTATGGATACCGTTTTTATTTCTCCGCAAGCGATATGAGTGTTAACATCAATATCACTTTGTACTATTTTCGATAAATCAAAATATGTTTTTTCTGATGAAGGCTGTTCCGTTTGTGACGGCTTGTTCTGGCAGGCAATAAAAAAAAAAGATATGATTAAAAAATACTTCATTGTTAATTATCATATTTAAAATAAGGGAATTCCTTCCATTTCCTGTGGAATTTCTATATTCATTATTTTCAAAATAGATGGTGCGATATCTGCCAATCTTCCTGGCTGCATAGTTCCTTTATAAAAATTACTGATTAAAAATAAGGGTACAACATTTTTAGTATGTGAAGTATTTGGCGAACCATCTTCATTTACGATATAATCTGCATTTCCGTGATCTGCTGTCAGAAAAACAGCATAATCTTTTTCCAATGCTTTTGTGATAACATCTTTTACACAACTATCCACTGTTTCTGCTGCTTTTACCGCAGCGCTGAATACACCCGTATGCCCTACCATATCTGTATTTGCAAAATTCAGACAGATAAAATCCGGAGTTGTTTCCTCTATATATTTTACTACTGCATCTTTCAATTCATATGCACTCATCTCCGGTTGTAAATCATAGGTAGCAACTTTCGGAGACGGAATCATAATGCGTTCTTCACCATCAAACACTTCTTCTCTTCCACCGGAAAAAAAGAAAGTTACGTGTGGATATTTTTCCGTTTCTGCAATGCGTAATTGTGTCAATCCGTTTTTAGAAATTATTTCGCCTAAGGAATTAGCAACATTATCTTTACCAAAAATCGTTTTTACATTGGTAAACGTAGCATCATAGATTGTCATCGTTACATAATACAAAGGCAATGTTTGCATATCTAAATCAGGCATATCTTGTTGTGTCAACACTGTTGTAATCTCGCGACATCTGTCTGTTCTGAAATTAAAACAAATCACTACATCATTCATTTCTATATGTGCAATTGCCTTTCCTGTATTGTCTGTTATAACGATTGGGTTAATGAATTCATCAGTAACTCCTGCTGTGTAAGACGCCTTAATTCCTTCCGCTGCAGAAGTGAAATTATCCCCTTTTCCATTTACCAATAAATCATATGCTAACTTAATCCGCTCCCAGCGTTTATCTCTGTCCATCGCATAATAACGTCCGCATACAGACGCAATTTTTGTTTGGGTGGAAGCGCAAAATTCATCTAAATCTTCCATAAATCGTAAACCGCTTTTCGGATCTGTATCTCTGCCATCTGTAAATGCATGCACAAAACTTTTTTGTACACCCTGTTCATTAGCACTTTTTATCAGTGCTTTTAAATGATTTATGTGAGAATGAATTCCACCGTCAGAAACTAAACCAATAAAATGTATATTCTTATTTTCTTTTTTTGCATAATCAAAGGCAGCAAGTAACACTTCATTTTTTTCCAGTTCACCACTTTGTACTTTTTTGTTTATCAACATTAAATCCTGATAAACGACTCTGCCTGCACCAAGATTCATATGCCCAACTTCAGAATTACCCATTTGATGTTCCGGCAATCCTACAAATTCACCATGCGTCATCAAAGCTGTATTCGGATATTTCAGATACAAACTATCCGTAAATGGGGTAGCAGCTGCTTCAATAGCACTAGACTTAGGGTTTTTGTTTATTCCCCATCCATCCATAATTATCAACATTGCTTTTTGCTGCTGACTCAATTTGTTAAATTTTAATTAAAAAAACTATACTTTTAGCCTATGTTTGGCATAGATTATGCAATATAATTCACGAAAATACGATTTTATGAAGGTTTTAAAGCCAATATTTCTGTTTATATTTTGTTTACTTTTTTGCGTTTCGGCAGATTGTCAGGATGTAGTCAGTTCTATTCCCTCCGCTTTAAAAACAGCTAATGCATCAGTTATTGCCAAAAGTTTCGATAAGCGTGTTGATATTACTATAGATGAAAATGTAGACAATTACAGTAGTGAGCAGGCTGAAATGATATTAAAGAGTTTTCTGGGCAAGTTTTCCAGCAGAGATTTCTCTATAGTACATAAAGGTGCTTCACCGGATGGTGCTCAATATATTATAGGCAGCCTGAAAACCAATGCAGGTAATTTCAGGACTTACATATACGTCAAAAAATCAGATGGTGTAAATTATATCCAGGAAATAAGATTTGAGAAAGAATAACAAGTTTAGTTGATTATATATTGCGTCGGCGAGGTAACACCTCGCCGACGTTGTATTTAGAAATTTGATTACTTTTGAGCATGTTTAATAAGCAGGAACTGGATAAATTTATTACAGACGCATTACACGAAGATGTGCGTAATGGTGATTATTCTTCTTTAGCTTCTATAAATGCAAACGCGCAAGGTAAAGCTAGGCTTTTAGTAAAAGATAATGGCATTTTATGCGGGCTGGAAGTTGCGGAAGCTGTGTTTGCAAAAGTAGACAGCAGTTTAAAAACAGAAATTCATATCCGTGAAGGTTCTTCTATAAAATATGGTGATGTTGCATTGCATGTTTATGGTAATGCAATTTCTATTTTAACCGCAGAACGGCTGGTTTTAAATTGCATGCAACGCATGAGCGGTATTGCAACCAAAACAAATGAATATGTAAAAACGATTGAAGGTACAAATGCGAAAGTAATTGATACACGAAAAACAACACCTAATCTGCGTTTTCTGGAAAAATATGCAGTGACTGTTGGCGGTGGTTTCAATCATCGTTTTGGTTTATATGATATGATCATGCTGAAGGATAATCATATTGATTTTTGCGGCGGCATTACAAAAGCTGTACATAAAGTACAATCTTATTTAAAAGCAAATAATCTGGATTTACGCATTGAAGTGGAAACGCGCAGTCTTGAAAATGTAAAAGAAGTGCTTACTTGCGGTGGCATTGACAGAATTATGCTGGATAATTTTATTCCAGAGAAAGTGAAAGAAGCAGTAGGTATGATTAACGGTAAATATGAAACGGAAGCCAGCGGAGGAATTGCCTTAGAAACCATCCGTTCATTTGCAGAAACCGGAGTTGATTTTATTTCTGTTGGTGCACTGACACATTCTGTAAAGAGTCTGGACCTTAGCTTAAAAGCCGAAATAAATTAATCGATATGAGAAACTTACTTTTTATTTTCTCGCTTTTAATTTCATTGCTTTCTTTTTCACAAAGCGAAAGTGATATTTCTGTAATAAGACTAAAAACAGAAAAAACAAATACTGATTCAAAAAAATACAATACTGCTAAGCTACAAAATGACAAAGACCCATCTACTGAAGGCAATGAAATAATAATTTATACAGAGCAATTAAATGATATCAGACTAATTAAAGAAACTCATTACGGTGAAACTGGTAAAACAGTTATTTCAAATTATATAGAGAACAATCATCCGTATTTTATTTTTAAAGAATATTATACTTACAAACTTCCGATAACTAATAAAAATTTTAAAGGTTCAGATTTTACAAAAACAGAAGAACGATTTTATTTAAAAAACGACAGGGTTATCAGATGGATGAAAGATAAAAAAGCATTAAAAATATATCCGAAAAATTCTGCAACCATTGAAAATAATATGGTTGAAAATATCGCAGGTCTAATAGCAAAATTTAACCAAGAGAATAAAGAATAAGTTAATGAAGAAAAAAGTACGTTTTATTGTAAATCCTAAATCAGGCGGCACTTTCGGTGCAA
>JAYVPA010000078.1:0-27103 GCA_043757615.1 Sphingobacteriales bacterium
TGGCAAGCGTAGAACGAAAATATGAAAGCGTAGTAAAATTGTACAAGTTCAAAAATCCGGATTTTTCCTAAAACCTCAGTTTTTTCACAGCCTGACGTTCCCGCGCTTGGCGTCAGTTGCGAATTTCGGAACTGATTATTTTCCACTAAGATAATATTTCTTGCGAAACGTGAACGTGAACTTACCACAAAATTCGCAATTGCGCCAAACGTGTGTTGGCAGTAGTTTTTATTAATTTAATAGTTCTTTCGGAATAAATTTTTCAAGTAATATTTTCATTTTTGGATTGTCAACTGTTACAAATTTCCAATCTAAAAGTTCATTGTCACTACTCGCAATAATTATTTTTTCTGCGTTGATTTTGTAAAATCCACTTTCTTTGTCAAATTCCACATTTCCAACTCCAAACTTTGCTTCAAAATTTTTAGTCATTTGTGCAATTTTCTCTTCAGTATTTTCAATATCAGTAAATTTCATTTCAATTGGAGATTTTATGTAGAATTTTACATAATTAACATTTTCAATTTTCTTTAGCTCTTCAAATTTTAAGTATGTTGCGTTTCCTGTTTTATATTCAATGTTTGGCATTTTATAAACAGCTTCCATTAAACTTTTCATTTGCTCTTTCGGAACTATTTCAAACAATTTAGGATTTGAATAATTTAATGCGTCATCTATTTTTCTTTCGGCGATAAGATTAAAATAATCATTAAAGTCTTTTTTAATTTCATTATTTACGTTTGCTTCTTGTCCAAATGAAATTAAGGTTTGAAGAAAAGCTAAAATTGTAATAAGTTGTTTCATTTCTATTTCTGTTATATTTTATGGTTTCTGTTCGGGCAAAATTACTGCCAACTTGTTTATAGGTCTGACAAAATCAGACCTATACAGCTAAAAACGGATGTATAGGTCTGTAATTTATCATCCTTTATTTAATTCTAACAAATATAATATTGTTTTTTTATAAATCATCAAACGGACTTTTAATCTGTTGAATATTCTTGGTGCTGACATGGGTGTATATCTCCGTTGTTTTACTGCTGTTGTGGCCTAATAATTCCTGAATGTACCTCAAATCAGTTCCGCTTTCAAGCAAATGAGTAGCATAACTATGTCTTAACCAATGTAAGGTTACCGGTTTTTTGTTATTAGCTTTTTCTAACGCTTGTTTTAAAACACTTTGCAAACTTTTTTCAGAATATTGTTCTCCTGTGTTTTGTCCTTCAAATAACCATACCAGTGGTTTGTAAATTTTGAAATAAGCTCTTAATATTTCCAGAATTTTTGCACTCAACGGAACAATTCTGTCTTTCTTACCTTTCGCTTTTTTAATCATAACTATATTTCGCTTTGAGTCAATATCCAGTAGTTTCAAACTTAGCAATTCGCTGCGCCGCAAACCACAACTATATATCAATGACAACATTGCCTTGTGTTTTATATTTCCATGCGCATTTAAAATTAGTTTCACCTCTTCTTTGCTCAAAACATTTGGTAATAATTTTTCACTTTTTGGTCGGTGTATTAATGCTTCATTCATTACTTTGTTTTCCATCGTTCTGAAAAATAATTTCACAGCATTCACAATCTGGTTTTGATAGGAAGAGGATAACTTGTTTTTTAAAATAAAATCGTTGTTGTAAATAATAAGATCTTCATTCGTAATTTCCTCTATCAGTTTATTATTATAAAAAAGTAAAAATGATTTTAATGCATCCGTATACGTTTTTATAGTGTTGTCGCTATATCGTTTAGATTTTAACCATCGCCTGAATTTTTCCACTTTTTCCTGCTTTTCAGTTTTTAAGAGTACACTTTCAATTTTAAAACGTTTCAGGTTTTCTCCCGTAACAGGTAAATGCCATGCCATTAGTTTATAACTCCATCTTGCATCGTTTATCTTCTTAATCCGAATTATTAAATCCGGATGCTTGTCAAAATAAACCGCAATCCGGTTTTCATTATTATACTTTACAATTTTTGACTTCCATTCCATTTTTTACTCTTTTATAATATAGAGACAAAAACTACTGAAAATCCATAAAAATTAACGAAATAAAATCCTTAACAAATCATTTAACCTGCATCTTGTCACTTATCACCCATAAGTATGTATTTTCGCAGCATAATTCAATATACTGTGAAATGAGCATTGTCTTTTTTTCAAACAGATAAATTAAATATGCGAATTCCATGTACTCAACTTATAAAGAATAACAGAATTACATGAAAACAATCAAATCTGCGCTTATTTCCGTTTATTATAAAGACGGTTTAGATGTGTTAATTCATACGCTTGCTAAACAAAATGTAACATTTTACTCTACCGGCGGAACTCAAGCATTTATTGAAGGTTTGGGGTATAATGTAATTCCTGTGGAAGAGCTTACTTCGTATCCGAGCATACTTGGCGGCCGTGTAAAAACCTTACATCCTAAAGTATTTGGAGGAATTTTAGCAAGAAGAGAAAATCCTGAAGATTTAGCACAGTTAAAACAATATGAAATTCCGGAGATAGATTTAGTGGTGGTGGATTTATATCCTTTTGAAGAAACCGTGAAAAATCACACGTCTTTATTCGAAGATGAAATGGCTTCTGAAATCATTGAAAAGATTGACATCGGCGGTATTTCATTGATTCGGGCAGCCGCAAAAAATTTCAGCGATACAGTCATTGTTTCACAGAAAAACCAGTACACAGATTTAGCCCGGTTTTTAGAAGAAAATCAGGGGCAAACTTCTTTAGAGTTTCGCCAAAATTATGCGAAACAGGCATTTGCGGTAAGTTCGCATTACGATACCTTGATTAACCGGTATTTTGCTTCACAAAATCCGTATGAAACATTCAAAGAAAGTCACTTAAGCGGTGAAGCATTACGCTATGGTGAAAACCCGCATCAGAAAGGCTTTTTCTATGGCAATATTGATGAAGTTTTTGATATCTTAAACGGAAAAAAATTATCGTACAATAATTTAGTAGATATTGATGCTGCTGTGCATTTAATATCAGAATTTTCTGAAACTACTTTTGCTGTTTTAAAACATACAAATGCCTGCGGCGTGGCGACAAAACCAACAGCAGTGGAAGCGTGGAAAGCAGCGTTGGCAGCTGATCCGGTTTCTGCATTTGGTGGTGTTTTAATTACGAATGCAAAAATAGATATTGAAACTGCAAATGAAATTGATAAATTATTTTTTGAAGTGTTGATTGCACCAAAATTTGATGATGAAGCGATACAAATTCTGATGAAAAAGAAAAACAGGATTTTATTAAAACAAAAATCAGTTGATTTTCCTGTAATACAATTTAAATCTTTATTAAATGGTGTGATTGCGCAGGATTTTGATAAAAAGATTGAAACAGAATCAGAATTAAGAACAGTTACAAAATTGGCTCCAACTGAAGCACAAATACAGGATTTATTATTCGCCAATAAACTGGCAAAACATTTAAAATCCAATACCATAGTTTTAGTAAAAAACCAGCAATTACTGGCGATGGGCTGCGGTCAGACGTCGCGCGTGGATGCGTTGCAACAGGCAATTCATAAAGCAAAATCCTTCGGTTTTGACTTACATGGATGCGTTATGGCAAGCGATGCATTCTTTCCGTTTCCGGATTGCGTGGAAATAGCAGATAAAGCTGGGGTTGCAGCGGTGATTCATCCCGGCGGAAGCATAAAAGATCAGGATTCCATCGACTATTGCAATGCACATGATATGACCATGGTTTTGACAGGCATCAGACACTTTAAACACTAATAAAACAATCGTCATGGCGAGGCACGAAGCCATCTGTTCAGTTCAGCAGATTGCTGCGCTTTATTACATTTCACTCTCAAGATTTCCTTAATAAAAATTAAATTTTTGTTTCCCGATTACAATCTCGTTTATATATCTTACTTTTGTTCTTTATTAAAACACAAGTTTAAGAGTAGAGAAAATGGGATTATTTAGTTTCCTGAACAAAGAAATAGCGATTGACCTTGGAACGGCAAATACGCTGATAATATATAAAGACCAGGTTGTTGTGGACGAGCCGTCTATTGTGGCAATTGACAAGAAAACAAACCAAGTAATTGCGGTAGGAAAGAAGGCGATGCTGATGCATGAAAAGACGCATGCAAATATCGAAACAATCCGTCCTTTGAGAGATGGTGTGATTGCCGATTTTACTGCAGCAGAAGCCATGATTCGTGGTTTTATCTCCATGATTACAGATGGAAACCGTTGGTTTCGTCCTTCGTTAACGATGGTTATCTGTATTCCATCCGGTATTACAGAAGTGGAAAAAAGAGCCGTTATAGAAAGTGCTGAGCATGCAAATGCCCGTGAACGTTACTTAATTCACGAACCAATGGCTGGTGCCTTAGGTATTGGACTTGATGTGGAATTACCCGAAGGGAATATGATTATTGATATTGGTGGCGGTACAACGGACGTTGCGGTTATTGCATTGTCAGGAATTGTGACTGACCAGTCTATTCGTGTTGCGGGTGATGATTTTACCATGGATATTGTAGAATACGTAAAACGTCAGCATAATATTTTAATCGGTGAACGTACGGCTGAACAAGTAAAAATACATGTCGGTTCTGCGTTACAGGATTTAGAAAATCCGCCGGAAGATTTTGCCGTACATGGCCGCGATTTATTAACCGGTATTCCAAAACAAGTTACGGTAGCTTACAGTGAAATTGCAGGTTGTTTAGATAAATCTATTTCAAAAATAGAAGAAGCAATCATGAAAGCACTGGAAGCAACACCACCGGAATTAGCATCGGATATTTACCGTAAAGGAATCTATCTTACAGGCGGCGGTGCATTGTTGCGAGGATTGGATAAACGTATTGCAATGAAAACCAAATTGCCTGTAAAGGTTGCAGATGACCCGCTTCGTGCAGTAGTACGCGGTACAGGAATTGCTTTAAAAAACAGACACCGTTACACTTTCCTGATGAGTTAAGATAATGCGCAGCATCTATTACTTATTTACTCGTTTTTATGTACTCATATTATTTGTGCTGTTAGAAATCTTTGCACTTTCTTTAGTTTTTAAATCTCATAAATACCAGGAAGTACGTTTTTTAAATACTTCCGGTGCCTTTACCGGTACCATTCTTGAATATGTAAATGGCGTAAATACATTTGTTCATTTAGGAGCGAACAATAAAATACTTGTAGATGAAAATACGCAGTTAAAAAGATTAATAGAATATCAGAATAAATATCCGGGCGATTCTTCGTTGCCAAGAAATTCAAGCTCTTATCATTTCGATTATATCGCGGCAAAAATTGTCAATAACACCATCAGCAAAAGCATTAACTATATCACTATTGATAAGGGAAGTAAGGATGGAGTTCAAAAAGGATTGGGTGTGGTCAGCAGCAATGGTGTTGTCGGTATTGTGACAAATGTTTCTGAAAATTTCTCACTGATTATGTCGGTCATCAGTGTAAAAACACAAATAGGTGTGCGGCATAAAAATACAAATGCCTTAGGAAACCTGAGATGGAACGGCGAAGATCCGTATACTTTACAAATAGATGGTCTTAGTAAAACATTACCGATAAAAAAGAATGATACCATTCTGACTGCAGGTTTCTCCTCCATCTTTCCGCCAAATATTCCCGTAGCCATAGTTAAAAAACTGGAGCCTGACGAAAGCACCAGTTTTTACAACATGAATGTACGGCTAACGAATAACATCAATATACTGAGTTATGTTTATGTCGTAAAAAATGAAAAAAAGAAAGAACTGGATTCTTTACAAATGCAAATGAACAATGAATAGTAAATTCATTATAACAAATACATTCCGTTTTGTATTGCTCATTGCATTACAGGTTTTGTTATTGAATGAATTGCCATTAGGCCGTGTATATATAATGGTGTATCCGCTGGCGATATTATTGCTGCCTGTATTTACACCAAGACTGGCAGTTTTATTTTTATCTTTTTTAACAGGATTAATTATCGATATTTTCAGTAATGGCGGGGGCTTGCACACTGCGACATTAACTGCAATAGGTTATTCAAGAAGTTATATACTGGATACTTTCCAGCCTCGTTCGGGCTGGGATAAATTGGATGTGCCTAATATTTCACAACAAGGTGTGACATGGTTTTTTTATTATTCACTCATTTTGTTTTCTCTGCATCATTTATTATATTTTTTTTTAGAAGTATTTTCTTTCGCTAATTTTTTCTCCACTATATTTAAGACTATCCTTAGTTTACTCAGTTCCTTATTATTGGTTTGGTCGATTAGTCTTTTTTTTATGAGAAACAGTAGAGAATAAAAGCAGCAAAATGCAACGTGGTAATGAAAGTGGAATTTTGGAAAAAGCGATTTTTATCGCTGCACTTATTCTTATTGTCAAATTATTTTTCTTACAAGTATTAACGCCGGGCTACAAATTAAAAGCACACGATAACGTTGTAAAGAAAGTTACTATCTATCCGTCCCGCGGATTAGTGATTGACAGAAAAGGAAAAGTAATTGTATACAACGATGCGGTGTACGATATTTTAGTACAATGGAATATTACTAAGAATTTAGATTCATTAAAGTTATGCGAATTACTAAATACGAATATGGAGTTCGTTCGCAAAAAATTAGAGGAGATAAAACGTACTACACCGAACAAACCAACACCATTTATAAAATTATTAGACCCGCAATCCTTTGCCAGGTTTCAGGAACACTTATTTGAATTTCCATCGTTTTCTTTTCAGACAAGAACGGTACGAAGATATCCATATTCAGGAGGTGCAGCCGTACTGGGTTATTTGAGTGAAGTAACGGATAATAATATTGAACAGTCTGCAGGTTATTACGAATTAGGTGATTACATGGGCACAACCGGTCTGGAGCAATTTTATGATAGTTTGCTGCGCGGAGAAAAAGGATATAATTTCCAGGTAGTGGATGTAAAAAACACCTATAAAGGAAAATATAAAGATGGAAAAGATGATAAAGCACCGATAGCAGGCTGGGATATGGTTTCCGGTATAGATGCAGATCTACAGGCGTACGGCGAAAAACTGATGCAGGGAAAGGTCGGTGGTATTGTTGCGATTGAACCGGCCACGGGAGAAATTTTAGCATACGTAAGCAGTCCGGGGTATGATCCGAATTTACTGACAGGCCGTTATCGTCGTCACAATTTTAATGTGTTGTTTAATGATTATTACAAGCCATTATTAAATCGACCGATACAGGCAATGTATCCGCCCGGTTCTACTTTCAAAGCAGCAGCAGCATTGGTGATGTTGCAAAATCATATTCACGATGAAAAATGGGCATGGTTTTGCCCCGGTGGTTACCGCGTTGGAAACCACGTAGTGAAATGTCATGCCGTACACGCAGTACCTGATGTAGAAACAGCCTTACAGCTTTCCTGCAATTCTTATTTCTGTAAAATATATAACGATTTTATCATGGATTCTATTTTTGCATCACCGGCAATTGGTTACCAGAAATGGTGGGATATGACCAGTCAGTTCGGTTACGGTAAAAAATTAGGGATTGATTTAACAGGAGAAAAAAGAGGTAATTTACCTTCCGTGAAATATTATAATAAAATATTTGGTGAAGGTAAATGGCGTGCTGCTACTGTAATATCAAATGCGATTGGTCAAGGTGAAGTGTTGGCAACACCCTTGCAAATTGCAAATGCAATGGCTATGATTGCAAATAAAGGATATTATATAACACCAAAAATTTGCAGGTATTTTGTAAAAGATAAAAAATACAGACTGCCAAAGAAAGAGAAAACAATATCAAATATTGACTCTGTCTATTACAGATATGTAATTGATGGTTTAGAAAGGGTCGTTGAAGCAGGGACAGCCAGGTCCGCTAAAATTCCGGATATTTCATTTTGCGGAAAAACCGGTACGGCACAAAATCCGCATGGAAAAGATCATTCCATTTTTGCAGGTTTTGCACCGAAAGAGAGTCCGAAAATTGCTATTGCTGTGTTTGTTGAAAATGCAGGATTCGGAGCCACTTATGCTGCACCGATTGCATCGCTAATGGTGGAAAAATATTTGCATGACAGCATATCCAAAAAAAGAATACCGCTACAGGACAGAATGTATAAAGCACGTTTGATGAAGGATGAGCTTCAGACAAATATTCCTAAAACAGCACAACAGTTAATGCTGGATTCAATTGCAAAAGAAAAAGCAAAAAAAGACAGAATCAAATTTGTATCAGATTCTGTTCAACTTGCAAAACAAAAAATTAAAGAACAAAAAGAAAAACAAAAACAAAGACAGGATAGTTCAGGTATTATTAAAAAAGAAGACGATATTTTTCAGGAATAAAAATGCAACCAGGTAAACGCGCATACGATCCGATTGACAGTACTGTTTTATACTGTTTCTTATTCTTAGTGATATTAGGCATTATGTCCATATTTGCTACAGAATACAACGGCGACGTATCAGCTTCTTTTTTCAGCTTTAAACATAGTTATATAAAACAAGCCGTCTGGGCAATCGCATCCGGCTTTATGTTTTTTTCCATTCTTGGATTTGACAGAAGAATTCTGCAGTTGATTTCCTATCCGATGTATGGACTTGTTTTATTTCTATTGTTTTTAGTTTTAGTAGTCGGACAAAAAACAAAAGGACAACAGAACTGGATTAATTTAGGCGCATTTAAATTACAGCCTTCTGAATTTGCAAAATTCGGAACCGCCATGGCATTGGCAAAATATTTTGATACACCGAATATGCGTTTTGTAACACGCCGCGAACATTTAACTGCGTATGCAATTCTTGGTTTACCTTTGGTATTGGTGGCAGGACAAGGGGATGCCGGTTCATGCTTGGTGTTTGCAGCATTTATTTTTGTATTAAACAGGGAAGGATTATCCGATTTGGTTATTTTCTTAGGTTTATATGTTATTGTTATTTCAGTATTGTCATTAATCATCAATCCGATTTATATTATTGGAATAAGCGTTGTGCTTTTTTGTGTATTGATATACTGGAATTGGCTTAACAAGAATCTGGTAAAAATATTAGCCGTCATCATGATTGGCACTTGTTTATATACTTATTCTGTAAGCTATATTTTTAATAAAATATTGGAAAAACATCAGCGTGACAGAATCAATGTGGTCCTTGGAAAAGAATTGACCAAAGAAGCAAGACATGGTATTGCCTATAATTTGAATCAGTCAAAAATTGCAATCGGCTCTGGTGGTATTATTGGCAAAGGATATTTGCAAGGCACACAAACGAGATATAATTATGTTCCCGAAACAAGCACTGATTTTATTTTTTCTGCTATTGGGGAAGAATGGGGTTTTCTTGGTTCATTGGTTTTGCTGGCAGTGTACGTAACGATGCTTATCAGATTATTATTACTGGCTGAACGACAACGGAGTCCGTACGGCAGAGTTTATATTTATTCAGTCGTTGCCATTATTTTTACGCACGTGGTAATTAATATTGGTATGACGATCGGACTATTGCCTGTTATCGGAATACCGCTTCCATTATTAAGTTATGGCGGTTCTTCACTGCTTTCATTTACATTTATGATTGCTACCGCGCTTAAATTAGACAGCGAGCGGAGAATGACGATGCGATAAAATTAGTTCACATTTTTTATTATTCCTAATTTATTTATGATGTTAAAATGTCAAGGTACTTGATAAATCAAATAAGTTGTTTTATATTTGACGTATGTTTACGACATACGAATTTAAATAGATAGAATAATGTATGCCAAGGTTGAGGATTTTAGCACAGAACATCAGGAAATAGCAAAGTATGCAAAATTACTGGCACATCCTGCAAGAGTAGCCATTATAGAATATCTCGCAAAAGAAAACAGGTGTATTTCAGGAGATATTTCTAATGAACTGCCCTTAAGCAGAACAACTGTTTCCCAGCATTTGCAGGAATTAAAAAATAACGAACTGATTAATTGCGAAATAGAAGGACAAACAGTTTGTTATTGTATCAACTGGAAAACATATAACAGAGTGCAAAAATTATTCAATAAGTTTTTTGATAAAGTCGTACAGCATAAAATTAATTGTTGTTAATCTAAAATAAATAAAGATGAAAATATCAGCATTGAAAAATCATTTAAAGGAAATCGAGGCATTAAATTTTCTGCTGCCCGATGGAACTGCTATTCCCGCTCATTTCCATTTAACCGAAATAGGTTTGATTACAAAACACTTTGTGGATTGCGGTGTGTCTGTTCATTTAGAGAAATGGGCAACACTGCAGATTTGGGTGGCGAGTGATATTGAACATAGATTAAAACCTGTCAATCTTTTAAAAATCGTTAATAACTCAGAAAAGATTATTGGCCATGAAGATTTAGAAGTGGAAGTAGAATATCAGTCTGACACCATCGGCAGATATGGTCTGGAATTTGACGGCAGAAATTTTCTGCTTACTCCCAAACAAACAACTTGTCTTGCACAGGAAAGATGCGGACTCCCGAAAGAGCAACCAAAAGTATTAATAGCAGAGTTGTCAGACAATAAAAAAAGTTGCTGTGCATCTAATGTAAATTGTTGTTAGCTGTCAGTATGCAAAAAAAAATATTAGCTGAATTTCTGGGTACGTTTGCAATGATATTTTGTGGATGTGGTGCCATCATCATAGATCAGCAAACACAACTTATCACTCATTTGGGTGTTTCGCTGGTGTTTGGATTTGTCGTATCTGCCATGATATTTACATTTGGTGAAATCTCCGGAGCACATTTTAATCCTGTAGTCACCATTGCATTTTGGTTATCCAAAAGATTAAACAGACCGGAAGTAATTCCATTTATATCCGCTCAATTTTCAGGTGCTATAGTTGCAAGTTTAATTTTAAAATGTTTGTTTCCTGCCAATGAAACGCTGGGTGAAACGATTCCAGCAGGCGACATACTTCAGTCTTTTATCCTGGAAATAATAATTACTTTTTTATTAGTACTTGTTATATTGAATGTTAGTATTGGTTCTAAGGAAAAGGGCATTACAGCAGCGATTGCAATAGGATCAACAGTAGGATTGTGTGCATTATTCGCAGGTCCGGTTTCAGGTGCATCCATGAATCCTTTTCGTTCACTGGCACCCGCAATATGCTCTCTTCAGTTTAAGAATATATGGATTTACCTGACAGCGCCCTTAATAGGTTCTGTCATTGCTGTATTTATTCATTTACAATTATACAAGCATGACTAAAAAGAATATTTTGGTTTTATGTACGGGAAATAGTTGCCGTAGTCAAATGGCACATGGCTACTTGGAATTTTATGCTAAAGATAAAGCAGTTATATATAGTGCAGGAATTGAAACACACGGTGTAAATCCCGACGCGGTTTTTTTTATGAAAGAGGATGGAATAGATATTTCACATCATACTTCCAATAATGTTTTAGAATACAAAGATATTGATTTCAATTTTGTAATCACAGTATGTGACAATGCCAAAGAAGCTTGTCCATATTTTCCGACAAAAGCAAAAAAGCTGCATCATAATTTTGAAGATCCGTCAAAAGTAAAAGGTACCAAAGAAGAAATAAATGCATCTTTCAGAAAAATCAGAAATGAAATAAAAGAATTTTGTAAAACATTCACCGAAAATAATATCCTTTAGATGAATTTTTCCTGTTCTTCCGGAGTGTCTCTGGTGAGACCAAATTTTATGATGTCTGCCAGAATTTTCACAGCCACGAACAGACCAACACAAGCTATCATCGTATTTTTATGATTCCAGTGTAAAGTTTCATTAACGCCCTTATACAGGAAGGTTCCTAAAACCACGACAATGTGTACAACAATCACATGTGCATCCAGAATCTGAAAATTGTCATCCGGTTTAGATTTCAGATATTCACCGTTTAAAATAAAGTGGACGACAAAATCCAGTAAATTATACAACATGAAACTCAGCATCGTTATTTTATAAAAAGTTCCTTTAAAAAATATCACTTCCACCATAGGAATCATGTCGCTTTTCTCGCTGGCTAAAAAACCTAGAAATACTACTATAAACAAGAGGTAGAAAAAAAATAAACCCAGTCTTACCACCAGAAATTTTATACCCAATCCCAATTTGCTGAAAAATGTGGAATGGATGTCGCCTTTTGCAATAAAAATTCTTAATAATTTAAAGAAAGTGATAATCAGCAATTCAATCCAGTAAATATAGACGACAGAAAAAATAGTCCAGTTGTAATTAATAACTCCATACAAAGGAAACAGATTGGAAAAGATAATCAACGGTAACACAACATTCCTGCTTTTTGGCAAGATAATTTCTTTGTTGTCATATTGCATGTTTATAGTTTTTGTCTTGTCAAATATAATTGCTAATTTCAGATATGCCAAACAGAGATTTAAACAATATGAGGGCAAGTTATGAGTCTTCCGTTTTACTTGAAGAAGATTGTGATGTAAATCCGTTCACTCAGTTTGAGAAATGGTTCGGTCATGCAATGGATGACAAACTGATAGAGCCAAATGCCATGCAGATTGCAACAGTCGGAAAAGATTTACAACCTTCTTTAAGAACGGTTTTGTTAAAAGGGTTTGATAAAAATGGTTTTGTATTTTATACAAATTACGAAAGCAAGAAAGGAAAGCAATTAGCGCAAAATGAAAAAATTGCATTGCTTTTCTGGTATCGGGAACACGAGCGGCAGATCAGGATTGAAGGCACCGTAAAACGAACTTCCCGGGAATTGAACGATGTTTATTTTCACTCGCGCCCAACGGATAGTCAGATAGCAGCTACAATTTCTGAACAAAGCAAAGTTGTGCCAAACAGACATGTTTTAGAAAAATTGTTTCAGGAAAAACAAGAAGAGTTTTCGAATAAAGAAATTCCGTTGAGAGAAGACTGGGGCGGCTATTTGGTGGTGCCGCATTTGTTTGAGTTCTGGCAGGGAAGAAAAAATCGCTTACATGACAGAATACAATATTCTTTAATAAAAGAAGATATCTGGAAGCTTGAAAGATTAGCGCCATAAAATAAGAAAGCCTCAACATTGTTGAGGCTTATCTTTTTAAGTAAGAAGTAATCTTATTTTCCTTTGTTAACTGCTTCTGATAATTCTTTACCAGCTTTGAATTTCACTAAAGTTTTAGCAGGGATTTTGATTTTCGCTCCTGTTGAAGGGTTTCTTCCGTCTCTTTTAGCTCTTTTTGCAGTGCTGAAAGTACCGAAACCAATCAAGGTAACTTTATCCGCTTTTTTCAAAGCTTTACGAATGCTATCTAACACCGCATTCAATGTGTCATTTGCTGTTGCGTTAGTTACTCCTGCAGCATCAGCGATTACTTTTACTAAATCTCCTTTGTTCATTATTGTCTTATTTAAAAGTTAAAAAAACATTATGTCACAAAGTTAAATGCTTTATTCAATTATCCAAATATTTAATAATAAATGTTAGTAAAAACGGGCATCTGTGTAAAACCATCGACGTGAAGGCTTGTTTTTGCTGGCTTTTAAGCCGAGAACGACGTGCCGCACCCACAAGTACTGGATGCATTGGGGTTGTTAAAAATAAAACCTCTGTTATCTAATCCGCTTTTGAAATCAATTTCACAGTCATATAAATATATCTCCTGAGACTTATCAATAAATATAGGGATATCTTCTGTTTTAAAAATATGGTCGTTTTCTTTTTGTGTATCAAAGTCCAGGATATAACTAAAACCTGCACATCCACCTCCTTTTACACCTAAACGCAAACCATAACCATCCCCATAATCTCCTTTGGCTAATAAATCTTTTACCTCACGGACAGCATTTGGCGTAAGTATTACAGGTATTTTAGTTGATGTAAGAGTATCCATAAATTGCTAAACAGTGATAAAACAAAGTTAGTTCAAAATTTGTACTTCTCTATATAAAATATGTATTAAGAGATGAACGTTTAAGAAGTACATTTTTTATAAAAAATAGCCTATTTTTAAGGTCTGAATAAAATAACAATAAAATTTAATAATGGAATTTTCAGATATTTTAGAACTGCTTAAATACACGATTCCGTCTTTAGTTTCCTTAGGCGGTGTTTATATGATCGTCAAAACATTTTTAGATGATGAAAACAGCAGAAGAAATCAGGAAATAAATAAGACATTGTTATTCGAACAACGCAAAGTCTCCTTGCCATTGCGTTTACAGGCGTATGAGCGTATCATCGTTTTCCTGGAAAGGATTCATCCTTTTAGTTTATTGCAAAGAGTATATGCGCCGAATATGCTGATATCGGAATTGCAACTGGAACTGGTAAAAAGCATCCGATTGGAATATGAATATAATTTATCGCAGCAAATGTATATTAATGACGATGCCTGGCAAATGGTCGCAACTGCAAAAGAGGAAACCATCAAAATCATAAACATGTTTGCTTCTAAGATGCCGGATGAAACGGATGGTATAGAACTAAGTAAAGCCATCTTCAATTATTATATGCAGTCTGAAAAAGACGTTCCCGTGCAAATCGCTATAAATTTTGTTAAAAGTGATGTCAAGACATTATTCTAAAATAAATTTCTGCTTCTTAGCTGTTGTGTTAATGACAGCTTGCAAAGTTTACCGGCCTGCTCAGGAAAAATCATCCCTTATAAAAGTCAATACATCTTTTCAGGGAGATGCTGCTGTGAAGATTTATTACAAACCTTATAAAGATTCATTGGATAAAATAATGAAAGTTCCGGTGGCCGAACTTGAAGAAGATCTTTCTAAAAAATTACCGGAAAGTACCTTGGGAAATTTAATGGCCGATATGCTGAAAGTAAAAGCCGCTGAATACACAAAAGATGCAATTGATGTAGCAATTTTAAATTATGGCGGTATTCGCGTGCCGTCTTTAACAAAGGGAACGCTTAAAGTAGAAGATGCTTATTTTCTGATGCCTTTTGATAATTACATCGTAGAACAAGTTTTAACAGGTCAACAATTGAGCGATTTTTGTGATTCTATGGCCATGAAAAAAGGCTGGCCGGTTTCCGGGATTTCTTTTCAGATTAAAAAAGATAAGGCTGTCAATATTTTAGTGAACAAACTTCCTCTTGATTTATCAAAGAAATACAATGTAGCATTAAATGATTACCTGGCAAATGGAGGTGACGGCATGACATTTCTAAAAACAATCCCTCAAATCCAGACAGGAAGATTATTCAGGGATGCCATTTTAGAATATTGGTCGGCACAGACAAAAGCAGGGAAAAAGATTTCAGCTAAACTAGAAAACAGGATCAGTTATGCAGAATAGAAGAGATTTTTTAAAAAAGAGCCTGATAGGTAGTGCGGTATTAAGTACAGTTTCGTCACCTATGTCATTGCTGGCGAACGAAGTCGGAACACAACTCACTATTTTACATACCAATGATGTGCATAGTCACATTGAACCTTTTGCAGATGATGATAAAAAATATCCCGGCTTAGGCGGTGCAGAATACCGTGCAACAATTATTGAGAACGTCAGAAAAAAAACAGATAATGTATTGGTATTAGATGCAGGTGATATTTTTCAGGGAACACCTTACTTCAATTTCTTTCATGGCGATTTGGAAATTGACTTAATGAATAAGATGAAGTATGATGCAGCAACTATTGGTAATCATGACTTTGATGGCGGGATAGATACATTGGCAAAACAAATTTCGCGTTCCAATTTCCCTTTTGTGAATTGCAATTATGATTTTACAGATACACCTGTTGCAGGAAAAGTACATAAATATGTTATCCTGAAACGAAGAAAATTAAAAATTGGTATAACGGGTTGTGGTGTTGAATTAGATGGGCTGGTACCGGATAAACTTTTTACAAATACAAAGTACGCAGACCCAATAAAATCAATACAAGAGCAGGCAGACATACTTAAATTCAAAGAGAAATGTCATTTAATAATTTGTTTATCCCATTTAGGCTATAAATATGAAAATTCAAAGATATCTGATGTAGTGTTGGCACAACAAACGAACAACATTGATTTGATAATTGGCGGTCATACACACACATTTTTAGAAGCACCTGTTGCTGAAAAAAATAAAGACGGGAAAGAGGTCTTAATTAATCAGGTTGGATGGGCAGGAGTACAAATCGGACAGTTGGAATATTTTTTTGAAAAAAAATTTAGAAAAAAGTTATCAAACTCTCAAACTGTAATTGTTGATAAAAATTCAATAGAAAAATAATTTTTTTATTAAAGAAATTTTCCGCAACTTAGATTCGTCGATTGTTATCAATTATAAATTTCTAAAAAACCGAATAGAGCGTATGAAAAACAAGCATGAACTTGTGTGGGAAAATTGTCTCAAAATAATTAAAGATAACATTAATGTACAAAGCTATAAAACTTGGTTCGAACCTATAAAACCTGTAAAGCTAGACGGCAAAAGTCTTACCATCCAAGTACCCAGTCAATTTTTCTACGAGTGGCTTGAAGAACATTATGTTACCTTACTTCGCAAAACGATTAAGAGAGAATTGGGAGAAGATGCGAAACTGGAATACAGGATCCTGGTAGATTCTTCCAGTGGTACAAAATCAGAACCCAAGACAATTGACGTTCCGAATTACAGAGAAGGTGTTTACGGCACCAACGAAGTTTCAATGCCTGCCGTATTCTCAAGCCCGATGGTGAAAAATCCATTCGTGATTCCTGGATTGAAAAAAATACATGTTGATTCTCAGCTAAATCCAAATTATACATTTGATTCTTTTATAGAAGGTGACTGCAATAAATTTGCACGCAGCGCAGGTATGGCCGTTGCTAAATCTCCGGGCGGTACCGCTTTCAATCCTTTAGTAATATATGGAGGTGTCGGTTTAGGGAAAACACACTTAGGTCAATCAATCGGAAACTATATTAAAGTACACACATCCACTAAAACAGTATTGTATGTAAGTTCTGAAAAATTTACCAGCCAGTTTTTAACAGCACTAAAAGATAGCAGTACCAATGATTTTATACACTTCTATCAACAAATAGATGTATTAATTATTGATGATATTCAGTTCTTTGCGAACAAAACAAAAACACAGGAAATCTTTTTTCACATTTTCAATCATTTGCACCAGAACGGGAAACAATTGATTCTGACTTCAGACAGAGCTCCAAAAGATCTGGAAAACATGGAAGATAGATTGTTGTCGCGTTTCAAATGGGGTTTGACCACAGACTTACAGATTCCGGATTACGAAACCCGTATCAGCATCCTGCAAAAGAAACTGCATGCAGACGGAATTGAGATGCACGAAGATGTAACACGCTTCATTGCAACCAATATCAAAACGAATGTTCGGGAGTTAGAAGGTGTATTGACTTCTATTTTAGCACAGGCTACATTAAACAGACAGGATATCACTTTAGAATTAGCTAAGAAAACGGTTATTAATTTTGTGAAACACGCGACGAAAGAAATTTCCCTGGATATGATTCAGAAAACGGTTTGTGATTTCTTCGAAGTAGCGGTAGAAAAATTAAAAGAGCCGACACGTAAACGTCAGTTTGTACAAGCACGTCAGTTATCCATGTTTTTTGCAAAGGAATATACCAAGTCTTCTTTAAAAGCAATCGGACAACAATTCGGCGGCCGCGACCACAGTACGGTAATTCACTCTTGCCAGGCAGTACGTAACTTAATTGACACCGATGAAGAATTCAGAGATTCGGTAGAAGAGTTGAAAAAACGTATTGAATTAAGTTTATAATCTATCCCCCAATAGAAAAGATAAATAAAGATTCCCGCGAAAGCGGGAATCTTTATTTTATAAAAAACATTATCAATATATTAAGCAGTTGCGAAAGCTAAAATGCTCTTGAAAATCGGTGAAATATTGCTTAATTTTGCAGCGGAGAGAGATTTAATTTGTAAAAAAAATTACATCAATTTGTAAAGTTCTTTTATAAAACCTATCTTTGCCGTCCCAAAGTTCTTTTACAGGAATTGAAAGGAGGTGAGATGGGTGAGTTGGCTTAAACCACCAGTTTGCTAAACTGACGTATGGGTAACTGTACCGAGGGTTCGAATCCCTCTCTCACCGCAGCTCGGGATGTAGTTCAGCCCGGTTAGAATGCCTGGTTTGGGACCAGGAGGTCGTTGGTTCGAATCCAGCTATCCCGACTAACCAAGAAAAATGCCGCTTAGAAATAAGCGGCATTTTTATTTATGTCATTTCGAGCATAGCGAGAAATCTTGCTGAATTATTTTTTCAATTTAATGCCGATATCTTTTTTTGATGAAGGAGTTGTGGGAGTAGTAGTTGTAAAGACTAAGACAATGTGGTTTTTTTGTAAAGATTTTGGAGCCTTGGCAGTACACATTTTATCTAATTGTTTTAACTGTTTTGACCAATTAGTTGTATCTGTTTGATTGTTTGGGGAAGACAAAGAATCCTTTCTTTGTGCAATCATTGTTCTTTCAGGCTTCTTGTTTTCTTGTGCAAAATTATTTTCTGCAACTAATAAACCTAATGCTAAACCTGTAGCATAATTTTAAATTATTTTGTTTTTGCGGTTCATAGTAAGTGTAATCTTCTTCTAATTGTGAAGTATAAAATTTTCCGCAGCAATTACCTTTCTTATTCGCAAAATGCCGTGCAATTTCAGCCGTTATTTTTTCTGTAAAATCAATTACTTCTTTTTTGCACGAAGCACAGAACGCACCTTTCTCTGTTTGGTGTCATATTTTGCCAGCCTTCTTGACAAGGTTGAGGAATTTGTAACTGAAAAATTTTCTTTTTCATACTTAAATATACTAAAAAGTAATCAGTCAGTTTAAGCAAACTCCAAATGCTTTTTTATAGTTGTAACTTTCAAATTATAATCTCTGTTAAATGCTTTTTGATTCAATTTAAATTTATCAGCAAGAATTCTAATAGTTTCTTTGGATAACCCTTTTTTATAATTTAGTATATCAGAAACTAAACCTTCGCTTACTTTTAAAAGATTTGATAAATCAACAGCTTTCATTTTTTGCTCTTTCATTAATCCTTTTAATAATTCAATAGGGTTAAGGTCATCAAATGAATTGTTTTCTTCATCATATTTTTCAATTAATAATGTAAGCAATTCTATTTCATCCTGAACGGCTTTAGTGTGTTTTCCACTATCTATTAAGGATTCTAGCATATCACAATATTTTTTGTATTGTGTATCTGTTTTGATGATTTTATATTGTAATGTACTCATGTTTATAAATTAAAAAATGTCTATAATATATTGTTTGTTTTTATCGCAAAGTTTGTCATACTCACTATGTGACCCAATCCATTTGATATATAAATGCACCATTGTTTTACTAAAATGATATTTACAAATCATTCTATAATTGTTGCCGCCAATATCAAAAACAACTCTATTGCTTCCATTGCCTAATAAATCAGCCGAACCAAAAGTTTCTGTTATATCATCAGGTATTTCCCATTCAGCCATTTTTAAAGTAGTTAACCATAGTTTAAAGGAAGTCCTGCTATTGGCATTCTTTAAAGCAAAAACTTCAATTGTTTTTTTCTTAATTAACCTAACTCTCATTTATATAAAGTAAAAATACAACAAAAGTTCACAAAAAGTGAAGATTTTTAGCTTTTTGAATAAATTAACAAAAACTGTATGGGATGGATTGTCAAATTCTAAAAGAAATTACAGTTATAATCAAAAGCAAAACTAATCCGGCAGATAAAAATTTTCTCATAGTTATTGGATTTTAAACTCATCAAAAAAGCCTATCAAAAATGACAGGCTTTCTTATAATCGATATTTTAATTGGAAGTACTATCTATCCGCCTTCCCATTGACAAGAACCCAAAGCTCCTACTATATAAGTTGCCCAGTTTTTATTAGACTGGAATCTTGTTCCACCAGCCCATGCTGTTTCTTTTGCTACAATGTCACCGTCAACATCAACTCTTAACACAGAAGCATGTGCAGCAATGATAAAATTTGAATGTATAAAACTTGGTAACGGAATAGTGTAATCTACAGTTTGTGCCAATGATTGGGAAGAAAAAATACTTTTGATAGGAAACCTGCCCGGAGAAGGAGTTCCGCCGCCGGAAAGTGGTGCAGCCCCTAATGAGCCAACATACAAATGGGCTTCTGAAATATACCAATCAGAATCAACCGTATAAGTAACATATAAATTGTTAGCATCATTAGCATAAGCCAATGTTCCCATCAGAATGTTCTGACCTGCATATAAAGGAATTGTTTTTATAGCTCCGCAATATGCATTGGAATTTCCAAGACCGGAAACGGGTCCCGTTGTTTCCTTCTTTATCCCGCTTGAGGATTCATTTAAATTTAAAGACCATCCTATATAATCAATACCAAAACTATTAGAGGATTGAATGCTTGGGTAAGGATTGCCATCCTTTTTCATTACCACACCTGCAATTGAACTGCTTGTGATAACATGTTGAGCCGCTGCAACAGGTTTTTCAATTTGTGCCGCCTCTTTCTGGCAAGCCGCTGTTAGCAGCATCAAACTGATGCATACTGAATAGATTTTTCTCATAGGGATTGATTGTTTTTAGTTAATTAATAACGCAAAACTAAGAAGTAAAAAACAGGAACCGGGGCTATGTTGTGAACAGGTGTTTACATCAGGTTATTAAAAATAAAATCATTTTTATAAGTCTAAAATCTATATTTATTATCCGTATTCGCCGGAATTGACATCTTTAATATTGCCGAAACCAATCACATCATCCACTACATCTTCATCGCGTAATTCAGATGCACGCTTTATGGTTTTACCGCCATATTTATCCTTGATTTCATACACCGTTTTTCGCAGTTTATTCGTCTTTATATGTGAGTTGTCAAAAATATTTAATTGTAAAAAATCTTCCGTAATAAAGTCTCCGATGACTACGCCAATACTTGTTGTATTTTGATTGATGATGGTGAGGGTCAATTTATTTTTTTGCTGAAATACCTGTTGCCGTTCCAGTAAAATATGATGTAATTCTATGCCATCCTGCAGCGGTTGTTCTGTATGAAATCTGTCGTCGTAAGAAGTGCCGTCTTCATATCTTACATAAAAAGAAACCGTCTTGCAAAATAATTGTTTTTTCATCATCCGTTTTTCTACCGTCATGCAAAGCATCATCAGGATATCATATAGATTTTGAATATCTTTCCGCTGCTCTTTAGACACCATCCGCATCGCCGACATGTTCTTGTATTCTTCCGTTACATGCATGTCTACTTCCTTAAAATGTAAACGGTGATACCATTGCAGACCGACAATACTTTTGCAGGCAGCTTTTAATTTCTCCGGTGTAGAATGACGTAAATCCAATGGCGTATAAATGCCTGCCTTTATTAGCCTGGCAGACATTCCTTTTCCGATTCCCGGTAAATCGGTCAGTTCCATTTTTTTTAAAACACTGTCGATATTGTCATGATCGATTACCGTCAAACCATCAGGTTTTTGTACATCTGACGCGAGTTTAGCTAAAAAAGCATTCGGCGCAATCCCGATTGAACATTTCAGATAATCACCCACTTCTTCCAGAATTTCTTTCTTTATCTTCTTTGCTACTTCTACCACATCAGGATAGATATTTTTGTAACTCGTCAAGTCAACCACTGCTTCATCAATACTGCGTGGAATCACATCTTCAGAATATCTTTTTAAGATGTTCATGATGCGCGCATGATAGGTGCGGTATTTATCAGGATTTGTTTCTAGTGGCACTAAATCAGGACATAATTTCATTGCTTCATTTAAACGAACACCTAGTCTTATTCCGTATTTTTTTGCTTCTACGGAAGGTGCAATCACACAACCATATTTTCCCGTATATACACAAACAGCCACAGGTCTTCCCCGCAGCCAGTAATTGGTTTGCTGCTCACAACTGGCGAAAAAACTATTCATGTCTATAAATAAAACACGCGCTTCTAATTTTGTATGCAGGGAGTTCGGATTCATGAATGAAAGTTAATAGATTTTTATTTCAAAAAATCATAAATCATAAATCATAAATCTTAACTTTATTAAATGAACATTCCATCTAAAATAGTGATTGGTTCCGACCACGCAGGTTTTGAATACAAAGAAGCCATTAAAGCATATCTTGAAAAAAATAAAGTGGAAATTATTGATGTAGGAACGCATAGTCTGGAAAGCTGTGATTATCCCGATTATGCGCATGCAGCAGCACGTGAAATTGAAAATGGAAATGTTGGATTCGGCGTACTGATTTGCGGCAGTGCAAACGGAGTAGCCATTACGGCAAATAAGCATCAGCAAATAAGAGCTGCTTTATGCTGGGAAAATGAAATAGCAAGTTTAGCGCGACAGCATAACAATGCTAATATTATTTGTCTGCCTGCCCGTTTTGTAACTATTGATGAAGCAGAAGAAATGGTGCATACCTTTTTTACCACAGATTTTGAAGGCGGAAGACATCAGAAAAGGGTGGAGAAAATATGAAAAATAAAGTCCATTTACGTCTTGTTTTACTTTGTGTTATAGTCGGTACAGCAATATTCTTTTCTTCTTGTGAAAAAAAGCTGAATTATAACAAAGACAAAAAAGAATATGACCAAATCGTAAATTGTCTTTTAGGAAATTATACAAAATTATATGATTCACTTATTAATACACCTTTGAGGAGCACTATATATGCTGATGATTTAAGGTTTATAATCAGAAAATGTAACTTTAAAGCAGATAATGTAATGAATGCTATAGAATTTGTTAGTTTAAGTGAAGATTCAACAATTGCTTTTCATGCTAAGTATACCAGTAGTAATATTACCTTACTTGTTTATTCGTTTAATAGACCTCCTTGTGATATAGTTAATAGGGTAATGGCTAAATATGATAATAGGTATAAAATTGATAAAAAGATTAATGATAATTGGGTTTATGTAAAAGGGAATGTTGGTCTTTCTAATTAACAAAATCTTAAAATCAATTCAAATCAGGGAAATCTGTGCTCCAAATCACCAAAATTTAACATTAAAGCCTCATTTTCAAATCGTTTCATTTTCAAATTTTCAAATTAATCCCTATCTTTGCAGTCCGAAATTTTTCGGAATAATTAATTAATCATTATGAACAATTACGAAACGGTTTTTATTACAACGCCCGTACTCAGTAACGATGAGTACACAAGAACCGTAAAAAAGTACGCAGAACTCATAGAGAAAGCTGGCGGAAAGGTGGTTCAAAAAGAAGATTGGGGAATTAAGCAGTTAGCCTATCCAATCCAGAAAAAAACAACTGGTTTTTACACGTTGTTGCAATTTGAGGTAGACCCTCAGTTCATCCGCAAATTTGAAGTAGAATTTAAACGTGATGAGAACATCATGCGTTTTCTGACTACAAGATTTGACAAACACGGCTTGGCGTATGCAGAGCAACGCAGAAACAAATTAAGTGGTAAATCTAAAAAAACGGAGGCTTAAATCATGGCAACACACGAAGAAATCAAATTCCTTAATTCACCGAAGATAGGAATCAACAAAAAAAAATACTGCAGATTCAAAAAAACCGGTATCAAGTACATCGATTACAAGGATCCACAGTTCTTGTTTAAATTCATTAATGACCAGGGTAAATTATTGCCGCGTCGTCTCACAGGAAATTCTTTGAAATTCCAACGTAAAATTTCACAAGCAGTGAAAAAAGCGCGCCACATTGCAATATTGCCTTATGTTACTGACCTTTTAAAATAACGAATCATGGAAGTAATCTTATTAAAAGACGTAGATAATTTAGGAACAAAATTCGACGTAGTAAACGTAAAACCGGGCTACGGTCGTAATTTCCTGATACCACAAGGTTTCGCACAGGTTGCGAACGTATCGAACAAGAAACACATTGAAGAAGTAAAAAAACAACAATCTGCAAAAATTGCTAAACTAATCGAAGATTATAAAGTATTGGCGGAAAAATTGAAAGCTTCTAAAATTATAGTAGGTGCGAAAGCAGGTACTACAGGTAAATTGTTCGGAAGTGTTACAAACATCCAGGTTGCTGAAGCGTTGAAAAAACAATTCGATCTGACTGTTGACAGAAAAAGAGTACACATCATCGGAGAAGTGAAAGAAGTAGGTACGTATAAAGCGAACGTGAATTTATACAAAGAAGTTTCTACAGAAATCGAATTCGAAGTAGTTGCTGAATAGTTGTAACAACTAAAAGTTATAATGAATAAGTAAAAAAAATGCTGAACGAAAGTTCAGCATTTTTTTATGAAATATATTTAAGAAGAACTATTTTATTGTTGTTTTATTATAAAATCACACAAATCATTATCATCACATAAATTACAGTTCAAATAAATAAATCTACTCATATCGCAATGCTTCAATCGGATCTAACTGCGAAGCTTTATATGCAGGATAAATACCTGAAATTAATCCGACAACCAAACAGAAACCAATACCCACCAGCATCCACATCCATGGAATGATAAAGGCACCGCCAACAGAAAGTGAAACTGCATTTCCGGCGATGATGCCTAATATGATTCCTAAAATACCGCCTAACTGGCAAATCACAATTGCTTCCAGTAAAAATTGTAGTTGTATCGTCTTTTTGTCTGCGCCAATCGCTTTTAAGGTTCCGATTTCTTTGGTGCGTTCAGTAACACTCACCAGCATAATATTCATCAAACCAATGGCCGCACCAATCAAGGTAATGATGCCGATTATAAAACCTGCTATCGTGGCATAACTCATCTTTTCTACAAACATTCCGGAAATACTGTCGCTTTTCAGTAAATCAAAATTGATATCTTCACCCGGATGCAGCTTGCGTATATTCCGCATCAGTAGGATTGCTTCTTCCTGTACAGGTGCCATATTTTCCGGGTCGTTTCCCTTTACACTTATCACATACGACGGATTATCATATTGGTATAGCTGCCGTGCTTTTGCCAGCGGGATCAGTGTCATATTATCAGTAGTGATAAAACTTGAACCTTTTTCATCCAGCACAGCAATGACTTTAAATTTCACATCATCAATACGTACAATCTTATCTTCAATGGTATAATTACTGCCGAATAATTTTTTAGCAACTGTATAGCCCAGCATCACCACATTGGTGCCTTGTTTCAATTCTGACTCTGTAAAATTTCTCCCCTGCAATAACACGTAACTTTCATTAGCAAGATAATTTTCATCAGAACCAAAAACCAGGATATTCGGATTGGTTTTTTTATTGCTGTACTTTACAGTGGAACCCTGGTTTCCTATATATTGTACAGACGTTGAATAACGCTCATTAAATTTTGCTTTAAATTGCGTAGCCTCCAGATAACTGATGCTCCTGAATACTTTTTGCGGCGCATCATCATCAGCGTCCAGATTAAAACCTAAACTTTTGTTTCGGATTTTAAATGTACCTGCACCCATGCTGCTGAAACTTTTAGACAGATAACTTTTCAATCCGTCTACAGAAGTGAGAATACCAACCAAGGCCATAATACCAAAACCGATAATACAACAGGTAATAATGGTGCGAACAATATTTGTTCTGACAGAACGATAGGCTAAGGCAAGGACTTCAAGAAAGTTCATGTTTGTAAATGTAGTAAGATATTAGTAGAATCAATAAAAACAATATTACTCATCATAACCATATCAAATTCTATTTGAAAAGAAATTAAATTCAACACAAGGGAACTATTTATACAAAATCTAAATTAATATTTATAGAGCATTTTAGTTGCAAAAATAGTACCTTTGCGGTCTGAAATATAGCTTATTTTATAACTCATAAATATAATATTCCATGATTTTCGATTTGGACATGATCAAAAAAGTCTACGCAGCATTTCCGGCAAAAGTAGACAAAGCTCAAGCACATTTAAACAGACCTCTAACCTTAGCAGAAAAAATATTATTCGCGCATTTACATGAGTCGCAGGATTTACAGAATTTTGAACGTGGAAAATCATACGTAGATTTCGCACCGGACCGTGTGGCGATGCAGGATGCCACCGCACAAATGGCATTATTGCAGTTTATGCAGGCTGGCAGAAAAAAAGTAGCGGTTCCATCTACGGTTCATGCAGATCACTTAATTCAGGCGAAAATTGGTGCAGATAAAGATTTGCAGGAAGCCATCAATAAAAATAATGAAGTCTATAATTTCTTAGCTTCTGTTTCAAATAAATACGGTTTAGGTTTCTGGAAACCGGGCGCAGGAATTATTCACCAGGTAGTATTGGAAAATTATGCATTCCCTGGCGGAATGATGATTGGTACTGACTCACATACAGTAAATGCCGGTGGTTTAGGTATGATTGCAATTGGTGTTGGTGGTGCGGATGCAGTGGATGTAATGGCAGGCATGGCTTGGGAATTGAAATGGCCTAAATTAATCGGTGTAAAACTAACAGGAAAATTAAGTGGATGGACTTCACCAAAAGATGTGATTTTAAAAGTAGCTGGTATCCTGACTGTAAAAGGCGGAACCGGTGCAATCGTTGAATATTTCGGCGAAGGTGTAACTTCCATGTCCTGTACAGGCAAGGGAACGATTGCAAACATGGGCGCAGAAATCGGTGCAACAACTTCTACTTTCGGATATGATGATTCTATGTCGAGATATCTGAAAGGTACAGGCAGAGCGGATGTAGCTGAATTAGCAGATCTTATCAAATCATATTTGAATGCAGATAAAGAATGTTATGCAGAACCTGAAAAATATTTCGATCAGGTAATTGAAATTGACTTAGATACTTTGGAACCACATTTAAATGGTCCTTTCACACCGGATTTGGCAACACCAATTTCTAAAATGAAAGAAGAAGCTGAAAAAAACGGCTGGCCTATGGATGTTAAAGTTGGATTGATTGGTTCTTGCACGAATTCATCTTATGAAGATATTTCCCGTTCAGCTTCTTTAGCGAAACAAGCGGTTGATAAAAAATTAAAACCCAAATCACAGTTTACCATCACACCGGGTTCTGAGTTGGTTCGCTTTACAATTGAGCGCGATGGCTTCATCGATATCTTTGAACAAATAGGAGCGAATGTTTTTGCAAATGCTTGCGGTCCTTGTATTGGACAATGGAGTCGTGAAGGTGCTGAACTAGGTGAAAAAAATACTATCGTTCACTCCTTCAACAGAAACTTTGCAA
>JAYVPA010000079.1:0-7254 GCA_043757615.1 Sphingobacteriales bacterium
AATAATATAAACTTTAATTTCAAAAACAATAAATCCTCCGATAAGTGCTAAAAACAAACTCTTAAGCTTATTCCCTTTCTTAAAAAATAACCTGTAAACATTAAATGTTAACAGACCTAATCCACCAATACATAATGGTTCTTTCATAACACCAGTTCCCCAAAAGAAAACTGAAGGAATAAACAAACAGGCAATTGACATTTGCCTTTTGAGATGAGGGTACATATCATAAAACATCGAAAACAACTTCCAACACCCGTAAAACGCAAATAAAGTAAATGTAATACTGGTTAATAAAAACGATCTCAGAAATATGACATTGCATATTGCAGCTATCCAGATAACTATTGCCGTTGTTCCATCTTTGAGAAAAAGACCTCCCTCCACAAATAGGGGTGTTTCATTTAAAAATCTCGTCGAGTAAAAACCCTTTACATCAAATATTAAACCAGGTATCACTGAAGGGTCTGAGAATATTAACTTATTCAATCCAAGCGCATAATGATAATACGTTATTGTATCTCCACCATTATAATAGTAGTCATACATTAATGCAGTTAATATACAGCCTACTAACCTTACATACCAGGCCTTCATAAAATATTCTTTATAATGAGCAGGTTTATCTTTAATGTAGTTTGTAAGAAAGTTGTGTATAAAATATATGAATAATGGAACTAATAAAAAATCCGTTACATAAACTAAAGGCTGATGATCGTAAAAGTATATTTGGTGCGGATATAAAAACATGATTATCTGAATACTTTTGTTATATCAAAGCATTAATGTATGCCTCTGAACTTTAAAAGTTTAGTAAAGATACAAATATTCGAACGCAGGCTTATCTAAAATCATTTTAATTAAGATATTGAAGTTGGATAGAATAATTTTAAAAGAAAGGGATTTTATTAATATTAAGACTCCCCTTAAGTGTTTGTCTTGGTTTGTTTATTTTTTGTATTTTTATGCAATATGTTTTTATCTGTAGTATCACCTATTTATTACGCACAGGATTCAGTAAATGCTCTGGTAGAAAGCATAATAAAAGAATGTAATAAATTAAACGCAGATTATGAAATAATATTAGTAGATGACGGCAGCCCTGATAACTCATGGAAAAGGATTGAAGTACTAACAGAACAAATTAAAAATTTAAAAGGGATAAAACTCAGCAGAAATTTCGGGCAGCACTATGCCATTGCATGTGGCTTAGAACACGCAACAGGTGAATGGATGATAGTAATGGATGGCGATTTGCAAGATAACCCGGTTGAATTTCATCGGTTCTTAGATAAAACAAAAGAGGGATTCAAAATTGTAACTGCAAACAGAATTAACCGGAAAGACACTTTTTTTAAAAGACTCAATTCTATACTTTTCTGGAAAATATTAAGTTACCTGACAGGAAAAACCTTACACCATTCTATATCTAATTTTGGCATCTACCACAAAGACGCCATAAAATCTGTGATAAGTATGCGTGATAACATTCGTTTCTTTCCAACCATGATTAACTGGGTTGGTTATAAAAAAAGTTCCATTGATGTGGAGCACAATGCCAGACATGAAGGAAAATCTACCTATTCTTTAAATAAGATGATCCGATTAGCACTCGATGTTATAATCGTCAATTCTGAAAAACCGCTAAGAATGGTAATAAAAACAGGCATCTTAATTTCATTCATTTCTTTGCTTATAGGATTCTATTATTTATATAGTTACTTAACAAACCAAATTGAAGTACCTGGATATACGAGTATAATTATTTCTATCTGGTTTTTAGGCGGACTTATTATTTTTATCTTAGGAATATTGGGATTGTATTTAAGTAAAACTTTTGATGCTGTAAAAAACAGACCATATTATCTTATCGAGAAAATTACAGCATAGCCACATGATGATAGAGCCTTTAAAATGGGATTCAAAATTTTTCAATTTGAAAATTGGAAAAATAACTGATGATAATCAACAGGTGTTACCTTCATCTTCAGATATAAAAAGATATGACTTAATTTATGTTGAAAAATTAGATAAAAAAAACTTAGATAAAAAATTTATCCGATTATTAAACATAAATTTTACTGACGAAAAAAAAATCTATTTAAAAACATTAGAAGACAAAAACCCTGCTGATAAAAATATAAATGAATACATACTAAAGACAGCCAATAAAAAAATAACAGAACTGGCTATCCAAAGCGGCGCTTATTCAAGATTTAAACTTGATTTAAATTTTGCAAAAGACCATTACAAAAAATTGTATGTTAAATGGATAAAAAATTCTGTAGAGAAGAAAAGCGCTAATGTAGTATTTGTATATGGCGATGTAAAAAACCCTTTAGGTTTTATTACTTTGGTATTCAAAGAAGAAATGGTGCAGGTAGGGTTAATTGCTGTTGGCTATGAAGACCAGAAAAAAGGAATCGGAAAAGCATTATTAAGTGCAGCAGAAAATTTTGCATTAAAAAATAATTTTACTAAATTACAAGTAGTAACACAGTCTGAAAATAAAAACGCATGTCGGTTTTATGAGAAATGCGGCTTTGAAAAAAAAGCTGTAATTTATACACATCATCATTGGGACAAATAATGTTTATACCATTCAATAAGCCATATTTAACAGGAAAAGAATTTTCGTATATACAGGAAGCTGCTTCTAACGGAAAACTTTCAGGTGACGGGGTTTTCACAAAAAGATGTCAGGCATTTTTTGAAAATAAATATGAGTTCAAAAAAACATTACTGACTACGTCCTGTACAGATGCCCTCGAAATGGCAGCGATTCTTTTAGATATAAAAGAAGGTGATGAAATCATTATGCCGAGCTTCACGTTTGTTTCCACTGCAAATGCATTTATATTACGTGGTGCAAAAATTGTATTTGCTGACAGCAGAACAGACAATCCGGGTATAGATGAAACAAAAATTGAAGAACTGATTACCCCAAAAACAAAAGCAATTGTAATAGTACATTATGCAGGAATTGCCTGCAATATGGATTATATGCTGGAGTTGAGTAATAAATATAATTTATTTTTGGTAGAAGATGCGGCACAGGCTATAGATAGTTATTACAATGCAAAAGCATTAGGTAGTTTTGGTCACCTTGCTGCTTTTTCTTTTCATGAAACAAAAAATATTATTTCAGGTGAAGGCGGAATGCTCGTCATTAATGACGAACGTTTTTTTGAAAGAGCAGAAATCATCAGAGAAAAAGGAACGAACAGAAATAAATTTTTCAGAGGCGAAATAGATAAATATAACTGGGTAGATATTGGTTCTTCATTTTTACCCTCTGAAATCACAGCCGCATTTTTATGGGCACAGATTGAAGAGATGCAGGATATTCAGCAAAAAAGAATTTTACTCTGGAATACCTATTATGAAGCATTCTCTGAATTTAAAGAATTCTTTGAATTGCCTGAAATACCTGATTATGCAACCAATAATGCGCACGCATTTTTTATAGTTTGTAAAAACTGTGAGGACAGAGATAAAATGATTTCATTTTTGAAAGCCAATAACGTCTTGTCTGTATTTCATTATTTATCATTGCACAAGAGTCCGTTTTTTGCAGACAAACATGATGGAAGAGAACTGCCGGAAGCTGACAGATATACTGACTGCCTTTTACGCCTTCCTTTGTTTTACGAACTGGAGCCACAACAAATAAAGAATCAAATCGTAAACCTAATTCCAAAATTTATATCTGAAATATGCTTACCTCAAGAAAGAATTTAATAATTGCATTTTTTTCAGTATTGATTGTTGCGTTTGCGTTGAATGAACTAAATATAAATTTCATCAGAAACCAGGCTGATAAAAGCAATGAATTTCTAAATAAAGAATTATCATTTAATCAAACAGTCTCTTCTATAGATAATTGCTGGTATTTGCCCCAGATAAAAAATTACCTTGCGGGAAAAGGATTCACTTGTGACACCAGCGACAGTAAATTAGCCGTACGTAGAACACCTGTTTATCCATTATTTTATGGATTGCATTATGTTTTATTCGGAGAAAAAAACAGCTTCTTTTTTATTAAAATCACACAAACATTTTTGTTTGCACTTTCTGCAATCGCGTTCTTATTAGCTGTATTTTATTTAACAAATAATAAAAAGACAGCATGGCTGGCTTTTGCATTATACGGATTCAATCCAACTCTGATAAGTTATACCTACTTTACACTCACTGAATCTCTGAGTCCTGCGCTTGTTGGCTTCATGCTATATTTCTTTTCAAAAGGCGTAAAGAATAATTCATTTAAAGATTGGTTCCTTGCCGGGCTTTCATTTTCTATTGCTTCATTATGTCGGCCTACTATATTCATCTTTGGAGCATCGATTACCTTTGCCATTATTTATATAAACAGAAAAAACATAAAGAAAATAGTGACTGATTCGCTGGCAGTAGGATTAGCAGTTTGTATGATTTTTGTACCGTATGTAATCAGAAATTACAAAGTGACAAATGGCGATTTTGTGTTACTGGAAAAATATTATAATGACCCGATGAATTATGGTATGCAAAATATCGAATTTAGACACTGGATTGCAAGCTGGATGAATCCTTCAGATTATAATTCTGAACGTATTTCTAATAAAATGTCGACTTGCATCCGCTTTCACGGTGAAAAGACACCACTGATTGATTCATTAATAGCGACTATTCCTCCAAGAGTTTATGAAAGTTATGACAAAAAAACTGTACGAGATATTTATGAATCATTGTATTCGTGTTACCAGTATAAATTCTGGGATACTATAGGAAAGAATATTGATTCTGTCAATAATTTAACGGTAGATTATATTCACTCCCAAACGGATAGTTTTGTAAAAAAGAATCCTGTAAAATATTACGTCTTGACACCGTTGCTTTTTTTAAAAAGCATCATCATTCAAAGTAATTCTGCAACCCTTACATATCTTGACAATTATACCAGTAATAAAATGGCTTATCTTTTTAAACTGTTGCTGGTCTTATTAAATGTATACTTATTTTTTGCATTCGCAGGAAATCTCCTTTACATAAGAAAATACTTTTTCGTTTACACAATCTTATTTCTCTTCATTGTAATAAACTGTGGTTATATTCTTATTGGTTTGAGATATTTTGAAACCAGGTATTTAGTTCCTCCATTCCCATTCTTATATATTTCAGGAGCAATATTTGCAGTAGAAACATACGACAGGATAAAACAAAAATTAAACCTCTAGGTATCTCATCAGGCTGTCGTAGCGTTCTTTCAGCTGACTTTCATATTCAGACTGATGCTGAACTGTAACTACTCTGTATTGATATCTTTCAAATGATGCCTGGATATCTTTCAAATCATTTTTATTTATTTTTAAAGCCACCTGCATGTAATTTTGATTGACAGAGGCTGCAAGCATGCTATGCAATATCATGGCATTATTAGATTCTACTATTTTGGAAATTTCTGTGAGTGAATAATTTCTTGTTTCCAATTCTAATACTATGATTCCACCTGTGGTAGTTAGAGAAGAATCCAGCGCAAGCATATTTAATATTTTTTGCGGTGTCGTAAGTCCGATGTATTCATTTTCTGAATTTGCTACTGCTAAAAAATAACTGGATTGCTCTGTAGATATTTTTAATACATCAAAAAGGTGTGTTCCTTCTAAAATCCTCTTCTGTAAAAAATTTTGCTGCAGGCTTTCAATGGTCACTAAATCATCACACTCTAATAAAAATTTCTCTGAAACAATTCCCTGAAAAATCTCATTATTTACTACTGCAAGGTTTTCCGTTTTATATTCCTGCATCAACTCTATTGCATAGCCTGCAGTATCCGTCATGCGGATAAAAGGAATGGAAGTATCTATACAGTCCTGAGCGTACAATGTGTGGATTTTTTGTAAATGTATAAAATAATTATCGTTCCCGCTTAAAAATTAAAATTAAACCCAAATGTCATAATCCAATTATATGTTTTCGGCTGATCTCTGTGTGTAACACGCCACATCACATCCCAACGTAAAAATTTTAATATATTTTCTAAACCAAAACCGACTTCTATATAAGGAACTTTGCCTAATGGTTTTATAAAACTATTGTTTAACTGATTGTATTCTGCATTCTTTGCTGACACATTTCCCCAGACGCCACGTGTATGAATTACTTCACGCAATTTTAACTTTCTGATTCCCGGTATTCTGTTTAAAAAAAATCCGTCAAAATGATGTGAAAAATTCCATTGTAAATACTGGTCACTATAAAACTCGTAATCATTCATCACATTAAATGCAGTATTACTGAAAGCAAATGTCTGGTTGCCATCATGCACTTCAGATAACAGGAATGGAACTTTCCCGAATGCTTTTCCTGCCTGAACATTCACTTCAAAACGACCAATTGTGTGCACAGGAATTGTCTGGGAATAAGCGACCGTAATTTTATGATAGTTAAACTGGCTTCCCAAAAAACCTTTCATTCCATAAACGTATTCCAGTTGGATTACCGGAACTTTACTCGTATTAATACTGCTTCTGAATAAAGAATTTTTATCGATATATTTTTCACCGATAGCAAAACGTGCATTCCAGACCAGTTCTGTCTGGTTTAAAGTATTGAACGTGTCAATTCCTGATTCTTTGTTAGGATATAAATAACGAAACGGCACCAAGCCATTTTCTACTCGTCGGTTTTGCAACGTCAGGCCCATGCTTAAGCCTTGTTTGTATTCAATATTATAGCTGACCTTTGCTTCATCATAATACAGCAAACGAACCAAAGGTTTTCTTCTGTCAATAAGAATGCTGAGAATATTATCTGATGCTAATAAGTCCGAAGTCTTGCTTAGCTCACTTACATCATGAGTGTATGATGCACTAACAATCTGTCTTGGATTCTTATCTACTAAAAACTGTACGCCTGCATCACCCTTAAAACGCTTATCACGCAAACCATATGCGAAGTGTCCGCTTGCCTGCGCCCATTTGCATGCTTTTTCATTTGTCCGAATGCCCATTCCAAAACGCCAGCCTTCCAGTTTGTTCCAGCTCACCACACTCACAATAGGTCCGAGTTCCACTGGTCCAATCGGATAGTATCCTGTTAAAACAAGGTTTATAATATCTACATATGTTTTATAGGCAGGAACCGTTTTTAAAGTATCAATCATGTGATAAACAGCTGATTCATTTTTATTGAGTTTTATGAATCTTGAAGTGTCCCAGTATTGCTGATCTTTTTTGACATCATTTTCATTGATTGTCATTTCTTCCTTTC
>JAYVPA010000080.1:0-6918 GCA_043757615.1 Sphingobacteriales bacterium
TAATTTAAAAACAGCACTTGCTTTTAATGCCGAATACATTTATAATAACAGAACGGTTAGTTTATCCGGTAATTTGCGCGATCCGTCAAGTTATGTAAAAGCCAAATCCAATTATTATTCATTATGGGTGGCAGGTGCTGTGGCTGTTAACAAGCTAATGCCATGCAGAGATGATAAACTGAAATTTATTGCAGCCACAAAATTAAATTTCACAGATTATAAAACAAGACCATTTATCATCAACAGAAATTATAATGAATCTTTTATCAGGCAGCAGAATTATCTTTTTGGACTTGGTCTGGCGCGATGGGATTATTATCTGGAAAGAAATGCTTTTTATATAGATATCGCCGAATATTTTCCGCATGGTATCAGTGCATCCATATGGGCGGGCCAGCAGATAGATGAAATTTATGGCAGAAGAACTTCGATAGATCTGACTTTGAATTATGGAATTTATTTTAAAAAATTCGGCTACTTATATCCACAGGTAAACTATAGTAGTTTTATAAGAAATAAAAAAGGCGAACAGATGAAAACAAAAATCAGTCTGGATTATGTTTCCAAAAAAGTAGCATTTGCGAAGCATATGTATTTCCGGCAGATATTAAAAGGCGGCACCAATCTCGGCTTTTTTACGCCGGAAGAACGCTATTTTAATATCAATAATGGAAACGGTATCCGCGGATTTTATTCTCCGTCTCTGAAAGGCTCAAAAAGTATAACACTTAGTGTGGAAAGTGATTTATTCTTAGATAAGATTATCGCATTAAGTAAAGGTATGGTTTATGCATTTTGTGATATGGGATGGTTGAGTGAAAACGGAAAAAAACTGATTGTCGAAAGCAGGTATCAATATGGAGTCGGTCTTGGATTTAGGTTGAGAAGTGTGGATTTGGGATTCCCATATATAGATTTTCAATTCAGTCTTTACCCGAGAGGAAAAGATTTTGGTGCACAATTTTTTCAATTCAAACTCTACCAGGAAAACATGAATGCGATAACACAAAATAATATGTTTGTAGAAAAATAAAACTGCAACATTCCCCTTTATAACCAAGGGGATTTACCAGTTGCAGCCACAACTTATTCCCGCACTTCCGTCCTGTTGAAAATCTGTTTTAACTTTTCTTTTTTTATCGTAATAATAAAAAGAGACAACGTTTATTCCGGCAATAGAAATAACATATTTACCGGTTACTTTTCCATTCACGAGTTCATTAAAAGAATATTCCATTTGCGAAGAATTACCTTCACCCTTTTTAATTATTTTTTCCACACCAAATGATAATAATACACCACCTTTCTGTCCTTCATACTGAACAAAACCATTTGCCCAGGCCTTATCAATCACATTAAAAGAAAGTCGTGTGGTGTTTGCAGAATTTATTGTGTCGACAGATTTGAAACATAAATGCAGTTGCTGTGCCTGCAGGCAATTAATAAAAAATAAACCAATAACAAGAAATAAAAACTTCATAGATACTTTTGATAAAAGTAATAATTTATAGTAAATAAAAGATTGATAATTACATAATAATCTAAATGTAAATACTTAATTTGTAATTAATTAAAGACGATATATGAATAAAACCATTACTTTATCGATAGTATTTCTATTTTTTGTTTATGTTTCCCAAGCACAAGTGGAAATATTTAAAACAATGGAAGATTACCAGAATAGTATTTCTACAAAATATGATGGTGATTTAGATTTTTTTATTGACTTTTCATTTAAAGCAAATCCCCCTTCAGGGATAGAGATAGTGAGCAAGGATAAAACAAAATTTTATTTTACAGACTTTTGGGCATTTAAATATAAAAATCAATTTTTCAGAATTTCGTCAGGAGATTATCAAGTTCCAATCTCTACTGAACTAATAAGAAAAGATGTTTTACTTCCGGTTGTATTAGTAAATAATGGAAAGATGTGTTATTGGGAAAACGGCGTACCTGAAATTGATTTTTTAAGAAAGGGAAATGATAAAAACATAACTTGTAATTTTACGAGAAGTGTCTATTTTTCATCTTATATAGATTCTGAAATTTATAATACCAATATCAAATTAAAACTTTTTTTTAAACGAGAACCATATAGATTGGAAATATTAAATTGCTTTTGGGAGATAATTTCCAAAGATAAAAAAGATGTAAGGTATTTTAAAATGTTGAGTAAAGAAGAGTTGGATCAAAAAATTTATGCGATACAATCTTATGGAAGATTTTCAGATTCATTCAAGGGTTGTATTGAAGCAAATAATAAGAAGGAATAACGTTATCATTTTCTCACCTTTTTTCCTTTCGTCATTTTATCGTACATCTCGTGAATCATACCATCCCCTAAACCGACTTTCGGAACTATCAGGGTGTCGATATTCAATCGTTTCATGATGTGCATAAAGATTTGTGTTGCCGGCACGATAACATCTGCCCTGTCCGGGCGAAAACCATATTTCAGAATGCGTTCATCCAGCGTCAGATGATTCAGGCTTTCAAATGTTTTTTCTAAATCCACGAAATGAACTTCCTGTTCTTTTCGTTTTACAAAATGTTTTTGAATCGTATTGATATTTCCACCCGAACCGATACCCAGAAGCGGTGTATATTTTCCCTTAAAATGATCCACCCAAACATCCAGTTCTTTCCAGTGTTTATCTTTTACCTTTCCCAGCGTCATTCGCAGCGTTCCGATATTGAACGACCATTTATCTACCAATTTTCCTTTTGATAATAAGATCAATTCCGTAGATCCGCCGCCCACGTCTATGTATAGATAATTCTTATTCTCATCTAGCTGGAATTTTTCTACATGATTGGATAAGATCAATTCCGCTTCTTTTTGCCCGGTAATAATCTTTATATCAATGCCGGTTTTTTTGAAAATCTTGGCAACAATTTCTTTTGCATTTTTTGCATCACGCATGGCGCTTGTTGCGCACGCCATTATCTGCACGGGTTTATGCACATCTATTAAATGCTTGAATGATTTCATGGTGGAAAGCAATTCTTCTTCTTTTGCTTTTGAAATTTTTCCTTTCAAAAATGCCTCTTCACCCAAGCGTAAGGCTACACGATACATGGCATCTTTCACAAACTGCGGACCTGTTGGCGTTTCATACACATTAATAAAAATTAAGCGAACAGCATTGGAACCAATATCTATAGCGGCAAATTTCATAAGGCAATTACGATTTACGTTGCAATTTACGATTTTATTTTTTTGAAAAAATCATTTTATACTCGAAATAATAGTGTCCTACTCTCAAGGTTTGTTTTTTAAAGTTGTTGCAAATTTGCTATGATGTATAAAATGCGCATGGCGGAAGATAATACCTGTTTAATTTTGAATATGAAGTTACACTATACCGAAATTTTCTATTTATGGCATTTGTTATTTTACAATATGGATAAAAAAAGGAATAATCCTAACAAAGAAAAGCAAGTTATAATCCCACATTATGGGTTGTCCTTTAGCCTTTTGGAATAATATTTTAAGATTGTGTAATTAAAACAAATCAAATGGAGATTAGAAATAAAAATGGTAAAAGAAAATGGTCGTGGACTGAAGAAGAAACAAAATCATTAACGAGTTTAATAAAATATTTCCTGTTTATAATTTTTTGTGTTTTCGTAGTAATTTATTTTGGTAAAGAAATTATGCTGATGAGTATAATTATAAAAGGATTGATAAGCAAGATGTGATATTTTTGAAATCTAAAAAGAAAATTATTTTTTCTTCTTTGTGCTAATAGCAAACTCCTTCCAGAAATCATAAACAGCATCCTGACTACGCAGCGCTTTTTCTTTAGAAGCTTTTGTTTTGAAAGTATTGTTTTGCATATCATTAAAAATCCTCGCTTTCACATTATCATTCCACTGCAGTTCCATAATTTGCATCAGTTGCTTTCTTATTTTATCATCCAGAATCGGCAGCACCACTTCGATCCGATGATCCAGGTTACGCGTCATTAAATCTGCAGAACCAATAAACAGTTCGGGTTTGCCATCATTATGAAAAACAAAAATGCGCGTGTGTTCTAAAAATTTATCTACAATACTGATAGCTTCAATATTTTCACTGTAACCTTTCAGTCCCGGAACCAATGAGCAGATACCGCGCACAATCAACCGTATCTTCACCCCTGCCTTACTTGCAGCATATAATTTTTCAATCACATCTTCGTCCACCAGGTTATTCAGCTTTAAAAATATTTCCGCTTTCTTTCCTGCTTTTGCATTTTTTATTTCCCTGTTGATCAAGGTGGTTAAACGGCTTCGTAAATTAAACGGCGCCACCATCAACTGATTAAACTTAGGCACAGAATAATTTTTATCAAAAAAAGAAAATATTTGCCGCGCTTCTTTTGTTATCGTTTGATTGCAGGTAAACAATTGGGTATCCGTATAAATTCTGGATGTTTTTTCGTGGAGGTTTCCCGTGCCGATACAACCATAATAAATCTTATGGCCTTTTTCCCTGCGCGTAATCAGACAAAGTTTTGAATGCACTTTCAGTCCTGAAATACCTGTAATTACCCGCGCCCCGGCATCCCGTAATTTAGTAGCCCAGTCGATATTTGCTTCTTCATCAAAACGTGCACGCAGCTCAATAAAAACAGTAACATCCTTGCCATTGTGCAGCGCTGTTATCAGCGATTTTATCACATGCGAATTGGATGCGACACGATATAAGGTACAGCGTATATGCGAAACATTTGGGTCAATTGCAGCCTCGCGCAGCAAGTCTAAAAAATAATCAAACGAATGATACGGATAATATAATAAGATATCATTTGTTTTCATTTTGTCTAAAATGGAACGTGTCTTTTCCAGATCAGGATGAAGAATGTGTTGCTGCACCGGATTTAATAAATTTGTTTTTCCAAGTGTTGGAAATTTTATAAAGTCTTTGAAATTATGATAACGTGCACCAGCATACAATTGCACGTTGTTATCCAGTTCCATTTTTTTTATAAGATAATTTTGAAAATCTTTTGGCATCTCAGCATCGTATACAAAACGTAAAGCATCTGCACTTTTGCGTTTTTTTAAACTCATTTCCATAGATTCCATAAAGGTCAGTGACACATCATTATCTACGTCCAGCTCTGCATCGCGTGTGAACTTTATAGTGTATGCTTCTATCTTATCAAAATCATAAATCTGGAAAATGGATTTCAGATTATAACGAATAACATCATCTAAAAATAAAATATACTGTTTATTTTTTTTTGCCGGCAATACTAAAAAACGCGACACTGAAGAAGTCGGAACTTCTATCAATGCGTAATGAACTTCTTTAGTTTTATTTTTTGAAAAACGAACGGATAGATAAATTGATGCATCTAACAAGGTTGGAAATTCTTTTGCTTTATCCAGCATGATTGGAAAAATTTCAAGACGAACTTTTTCCTGGAAATAATTTTTTACAAACTCACCTTGATCTTTATCAAGTTGTGTTTCATTCAGAAAGAAAATATTTTCTTTCTCCAACTCTTTAATAATATCTACATAAGCTTTTGTATATTTTTTTTGAAGCACTTTTAATTTAACCTGAATAGAATCCATTACTTTTGCAGGAGAAAAACCTAACTCTTGTTTCGCACGTTTATCAAAATCCATCATTCGTTTTAACGTAGCAATACGCACACGAAAAAACTCATCTAAATTATTGGAATAAATACCGAGAAATTTCAATCGCTCCAGAACAGGTGTGTCTTTGCATTCAGCTTCCTGTAGCACACGTTCATTGAAAGAAAGCCAGCTCAGCTCACGATTTATAATAGGAAGATTGGTCATTAATAAAAATTGGAATGCTCAATTTAGTTACTTTTAACTCAATAATTTAGGATTCACAAAAAATTCACATTTCCCTTTTTTGATACCTATTTCAGCCCATTTTTTTATATCCAACGAAATACGGTACGGCGAACAGGTAGAAAATTTTTCCAGCTGGTTTTTTGTCAACTGAAAAATAAGGGAAGATAAAATAGGCTCATGTCCAAACAAAAAAGCATCGGAGTATTTATTATCTAATTCCTGCAGAGTTGTGATGATGGCAGATGAGGTGCCAAAATAAATAACAGGTTCAACTTGTATTTTTTTTATGTCATATTTCACAAATTCAGCAATTCCTGAAGCAGTATCTCTGGCACGTGTTGCCGGTGATGTAATAATTAAATCAGGCATTATTTTTTGCTGTTGTAAATAATTCCCCACCAGTAAAACAGCAATTCTTCCGCGTTCATTAAGCGGACGCACAAGGTCATCCATATCAGGATCATCCCAACTTGATTTTGCATGACGGATTATTGTTAAATACTTCATTTACTTAAAAATACACATTTACATATATAAAGAGGAAAATTTCAAAAATATCTTGTTTTTTTATTCAAGAAAAAAATCATCTGACTATTTTTAACATTTCTGTAAACGCATCTTAACTTTTGTTTTAATTCCGTTAAAAAGAGAAAAAACGTTGCAAATCTCAATAAATGACGTATATTTGCACCGTAATTAAGAATTGAAGAGGACTTGAAGTCCTCTTTTTTCATACCTCATTACAGGTTTATGGATAAGTTGGTGCAATTAAAAGATGTAATTGGAAACGAAATAACAAATTATTTCAAGGGCACAGACTTATTTTTGGTAGATGTAAAAGTTCTTTCAAACGGCAAAATTGAACTTTTTGCAGATGGAAAAACAAATATAACCATTGATGAATGTGCAAAAATCAGCAAACACATACATCACTTTTTAGAAGAAAATAATTTAATGACCGATAACCTCTCATTAGATGTTTCTTCACCGGGAATGGACGAGCCTTTGAAAGTGGCAGAGCAGTTTGTAAAACAACAAAATAAAAAAGTAGATGTTGTTTTAAAAAACGGACTAAAAATTACAGGCGAATTAATTTCT
>JAYVPA010000081.1:0-25897 GCA_043757615.1 Sphingobacteriales bacterium
ATAAAAGGTGTGTATTTTTGTGGTGGCAGCGTGCACCCGGGAGGCGGTATTCCCTTAAGTGTGCTTTCAGCAAAAATCGTAGATGACCTGATACATGAGCAATAAATGGTTTTACATACACGCATTGAACCTGATATTAATTTATATCGTTGGAGTTTGCGGAATTTTATTTACATGTGATTTGCAACATTCAATCTTCTTAAAACTTTCTTCTTTAAGCTTAATAATTACAACGGTAGTTGTTTTACTATTTCACACATCATGGAATCGTAATTTTATTTTATCAGCTGCCATTATTTTTTTGTTCGGATTTTTTATTGAAGTAATTGGCGTAAAGACAGGAATTCTATTTGGTAATTATTGGTACGGAAAAACATTAGGCTACAAATTAATGGAGGTTCCGGTAATGATTGGAGTGAACTGGTTTTTACTGATCTATATTATTGCGGCATCTTTTTCTGCAATAAAAGAAACGCTCTTATTTGCTTTAATCTGTGCAAGTACAATGACATTTCTGGATGTATTTATAGAACCTGTTGCAATAAAACTGGATTTTTGGCAATGGCAGAATAATGCAATTCCTCTTCAGAATTATGCCGCCTGGTTTTGTATTTCATTTATGCTTTTTTTATTTTTCAGGAAAGCAAATGGAATAATAAAAAATCGCCTTTCATTAGTAACATTAGCAACACAATTTTTATTTTTCGCCATCTTAAATTTGGCATTGAAATAATAAACAATCTTATTCTTATCTTGTTAAACGATACATACACAATGTACATCAGAAACCAATGGTATTTAGCTTGTTTATTGGATGAATTACATCATCAGAATCCGCTTAAGAAAAAGATTTGCGGAGAAGAGATTGTTGTTTTTAAAAATGCTTCAGATAAAATTGCTGTTGTAGAAGACAGATGCTGCCATCGAAATGTCAGCCTATCATTAGGATATATTCAGGGCGAAAATTTAAAATGCGGTTATCATGGCTGGGAATATAATTGCGAAGGAAAATGCGTGCTGATTCCCTCTTTACCAATTGATGAACGTATTCCTGCTGCTGCCAGAATTAAAAAATATACTGTCGAAATAAAATACAAATGTGTATGGATCTGGGTAGGTGATGATGAAAAAATGGATGTTTCATTGATTCCGCCCATGCAGGAAATGGATGAATACCCCATGGTTTATAATTATCATTTTATTGATGCCGATTTGCAATTGGTTGCAGAGAGTTTGTTTGATGCCTATCATATCAGTCACGTGCATCGTAATTCTATTAAAGGAATGATGGGCGCATTGAAAGAAGAGAAAATAAATTTTAATGTTCAAGTAAATGAAAATTCATTAATCGGAAATTATTTTAGAGATAATGACAGAAGTATTTTTGAGCGAATTTATTTTGGTAATAATAAAAAAGTAGAAACGCATTTTGGTTTTTGGTTTCCGAATACTTCAAAACTAGATATTCGTTTTAAAAACCGGCATATGGTGATATACGAACATTTTTATCAGGTAGATGAAAATATTGTTTGTATGTCGCAAATTACGTTATGGAAAAATATTATGGGGTTTTTGCCTTTGCCATTTGCAAAGAAATGTATGCTGAATAAATCCGTCCATATCGTACAGGAAGATATTGCCTTTCTGGAAAATAATAAACGCATTAAAAAAGAAACAGGTAAAAGTGATTTATTGATAAAATCAGATGAAGTGTCGTTTGAATTTATGAAGTTGTGGAAACGAAAAACTAATAATTGAATACTGTCATTCTGAACGAAGTGAAGAAAAATGAGAAACTGGCTGCGTAAAAAGATAAAATCAAAATTAAAAAACTACAAAGTAGCAATAAATACTGTTGATGAAACATTGCCCAAAAATCTTACGACAAAAAAGAGAGTTGTAATTGTTGGTGGAGGAATTGCCGGATTAAGTTCAGCAGCAAATTTAGCAGAACGAGGTTTTGATGTAACATTGTTTGAAAGAAATAATTACCTCGGAGGAAAAGTGGGTTCATGGCAATTTGAAAGTAATGGAGAAACGTTACAGACAGAACACGGCTTTCATGCATTTTTCAGACAATATTATAACCTGAGAAATTTCATGAAGAAGATTGATGTGTTCAAACATCTGATTCCGATTGACGATTACATAATTTTTTACCAAAACGGCAAACAGCAAGGCTTTGCAGGAATTGACAACACACCGGGATTAAATATTTTAGATTTAAGAAAAAAAGGTGTGTTGAGCTTTTGGACTTTTTTAAATCCAATGTCAATGTCGTTCTTAAAATTATTGCAGTATCATCCTGTTAAAACATTTGAAAAATATGACGGCGTAAGTTTTGAGCAATTTGCAAAACAAACAAATATGCCCGAACATATGCGGTTGGTATTTAATAGTTTTGCCCGCGCTTTTTTTGCCGAACCGCACAAAATGAGTTTAGCAGAACTCATAAAAGGATTTCATTTTTATTTTTTAAGTAATGATGACGGATTAATTTACGATGTACTCAATGATGATTTTGAACAGACATTTTTAAAACCCACAGAAGATTTTATAATTCAGCATAACGGAAAAATCCGCCGTAATACTTCGGTTGATAGAATTGAATATGCTGAAGAAAATTTTATCGTGAATAATGAAACATTCGATTATTGCATTTTAAGTTTAGATGTAAAACACCTGAAACCATTGATACAAAACTCTAATGGGTTGGAAAAATATTCAACATTTCAAAATAGTATAAACGAAATAAAATGTACGGACCGGTATGCTGTACTGCGTTTGTGGACGAATACTTTTGAAAGAGATAAAGATTTGCCGTTTTTTATTTTTACTGACAGATTAAAATGCTTAGACAGCGTAACTTTTTATCATAAAATGGAAAAAGAATCAATTGCCTGGAGTGAAAAAAATAAGGGTGGAATTTTTGAACTTCATTCCTATTCACTGCCAGATGATTTAAAAGAGGATGATGCAATTAAACAGCAATTATTGGAAGAGCTATTTCATTATTTTCCTGAATTGAAGAACATGAATATCAAGCATGAATATTTTCAGCATCGGGATGACTTCCCTGCGTTTCATTTAAATCAGCATAAAACACGACCAACTGTTGAAACAGAGATTCCAAATTTATTTTTAGCAGGTGACTGGGTGAAATTGCCTGTTCCCGCTATGCTAATGGAAGCTGCTTACACAAGCGGCGCCATGGCAAGTAATTTTATTTTCAATAAAGAAAAATTGCAGGAAAATTTACTAGAAAGTGTTTATGGATATGGCTTGTTCGCGAAGGAATAGATTATTTTCTATCCCAGGTTTCAATAAAATGAACCAATACTTCTTTCATTGCATCTAATGCTTCAGGTTCAATGTTTTCTATTACATCCAGTCGCGTATGATAAATCGGATCCAACACATCGGAGCGCATGCCAATTACACAAACTGCCGGCAAGCCTGCAATATGAAAAGCAGATGCATCAGAAGCTCCAACACCAAGCGGTAGAATCTGGTAGGGTATATTCGTCGCTTTGAAAGAATCTTCTACCAACTGAACATTTGCTTGATCATAAAAAACCAGCGTATTAACTTCTGAAGACGCAATAGTCAAATATTTTTGTTCTTTTATGGTATCCAGGTTAAACAGAAATGCTTTTTCATCCAGCAGTTGTTGCTTATGTGTATTAGCATAAGCATCCGCGCCGCGCAAGCCAGCTTCTTCAGAACCAAAGCTTATCAACCGTAAACGGGTTTTTTGTAATCTCTTTTCTGAAAAAACTTTTGCCATTTCTACCGCAATTGCTACACCTGTAAGATTATCGGATGCGCCATCCACTACATTTTCTCCGTGCATATCATAAAATACAATCAGAATTGGAGTGAGCACCACAAAAATCCACCAGATATAAGAAAACCATCCTGCACTGATAAACAATTGCAGAAACACATACAAACCCAACAGTGTAATCTGAAAACCAGCTATCACAGATAAAACAGCGCCTGTATGTTTTAATTTGTACCACCATTTAAATTCTTTCACGCTGTCTATATGTCCTGCCACAATAATAGTCGTGGTTGCATTTTGTAAAGGTTCAATGTCTCCAATGACATTCCACGATGTTTTTTTAGGAAACATAAAATCTAGCCAGTGTCGATACGTTACAAAATGTCCGAGAAATAAAACGGTATTTAATAAACCTAAACCAGCTGCAATATGAATATTCATTCTGAATATGATAAGCACTATAACATATACAATGCAAAATATTTTCAGTGATTGAAAATGTGATTCCAATGGTGATTCAAATTCTTCGATATCTACTTTCTTGCAATATTTTTTCAAGATATCTGCTGTAAAATATTGCGCATCTTTTTCCTGTTCACTGCCGAAATATCTTCCACCAAAACGAGTAATAATATCTTGAATGAACTCTATCACTGTTAATCTTAATAATTTATAACAGTAATGTATGAATTTATGATTACTTATCTAACTGTTTATGGTTATTTTTTCAACTATAATAAAATAAAACATTTTTTAGATAAAATAATAAATAGTTTTACCCTTGAAAAATTGACAGATATGAATTCAGTCACACAGTTTTTTAGTGATATAAAATCTTCGTGGAAATTACTTTGGCAATCAAAGATGTTTAAAATTCATTTTGTATTGACTTTTGTGATTTTTGCGGTGGTGACTCATTATTGCACGTTATATATAAGTGTCTGGGAAACTAGAAAAGGCACATTGTTGTTAGATCCTTTATTGCATCATATAACACCAAGAGATTTTTCCATTCCCATTTTTTGCATCCTGCATTCTGCTATTTTACTATCTGCATTTTTTAATTTATCAACTCCAAAAGAATTATTAAAAGGATTTCAGACATATGCTTTATTACTGATAATGCGAACAGCTTTTATTTATTTTATTCCATTGGAACCACCCACAGGTATGATATATTTAAATGATCCGGTTGTGGGAATGTTTTTAAATAAAGTAAACATCGTAACAAAAGATTTATTTTTTTCAGGACACATTTCGTCTATGTGCCTGTTCATTTATTTTTCCAAGATTAAATTCTGGAAGACTTATTTAAAGATTGTCACTCCCATACTTGCCATGCTTATCTTATGGCAGCACGTACATTATACAATAGATATAATTGCAGCGCCATTCTTTGCGTACATATGCTGCAGAGTTATTGATGTAATGAATCAACGCTGGGAATATGGTATTAATAAAATTGAATACAGATGGCAATACAGATAATCTGTTTATTCTGAAAAAGACATCTCCTTTTTCTTAATCTCTTCTTTCTGTTCTATATTAAAGATACATTCGTAAACAGCATTTCTGAGCGCGAATTCTCTCGGGTCATTTGCAATGTGAGTTCCCATCTTATTCATCACATAAGCAAAGGCAACTTCCTTCTCAGGATCGGCAAAGCCACCGCTGCCACCAGCGCCAAAGGAACCATAACTCCTGTAATTGATTCCAAAATTCTGGTATTCAGAAGGTTTTGCAAAACCTAATGAAAATGGAATATCAACGTTTAGTACAACATCTCCTTTTCCCATTTTTGGTTGAGTTGGTGCTGCTTCCAATAAAGCCAGAGTTTCCTTTCTGATATGTAAATTCTTACCGCCTGTAGTAAACTCATTATATGTTTGTGCAATGGAACGTGCATTACCAAAACCATGTGCTGAGCCATTCGGAATTTCTGTATATTTTCTGTTGTTGAAATTATTTAAATTAATTGCATGCGGCGGATTCAGCAGCGATTTATAGAAAAATGAAAATGGATTTAATATACCTTTCATGATAGCGCCGATATCAGAATGTTGTTTAGTCGTAAGTGCTTCGTGTGGTAAAAAAGGAATTAATTGTGCAACTCTGTGCTGTGGAATATCTTTTGGTAAACCGATATGAAAATCTATATTCAAAGCATCTGCAATTTCACTTTTAAAAAAGCGATGCAATGGTTTTTTTAAAGGATCAACTCTTTTGCAGATTTCATTTTGATACATGGCAATTGTCCATGCATGATAACCTTTTTTCTCTCCTGCAATCCAGTACGGTTTTTGTTTTGCAAGGTAATCAGATAAAACTTCTTCATTCGTCAGCACTTCATACTTTAATTTTTCATCATTCGTAAACAAACCTGCCTGATGTGCTAATAATTGACGGACAGTAATATTTTCCTTTCCGTTCTGTGCAAATTCCGGCCAATAGGTTGTTACTTTTTCATCATAATTAATTAAGCCTTTAGAATGCAATAAAGCAAAAGCTAAAGAAGAGAGTCCTTTCGTTGTAGAAAAAACAATGGCTAATGTATCTTCTTCCCAATATTGTTTTTTTGCTTTATCACGAAAACCGCCCCACAAATCAACTACTTTTTCTCCTTTATAATAAACACAGCAGGAAGCGCCTACTTCTTTTCGTTGTGTAAAATTTTCTTCAAAGACGTTTTTTACTTTTTCAAAACCATCTTTTACATCACCTGAAATTGGTACTTGCATTTATCTCTATATTTTTGTTGTTTTTAAATGGAGTAGATGAATTCGCATATTAACTATCTCATTATTAATTCATGTAAAAAACTTTGCTAGTTTAGATTTTTTCGGCTTGAAAAGATACACCTTTATTTTAACTTTTAATAAAATGGTAATCAAAATTGAAAAAAGGGACGCTGTAATTTATTTAACTTGTTGATTCAAAATTATAAATGGCAACAACATTATTTGATAAAATCTGGGATGTACATGTGGTTCAGGCAATAGAAAATGGTCCTCAGGTTATTTATATTGATAAGCATTTTATTCATGAAGTGACTACGCCACAGGCATTTGCAGGTCTGGATAAGAAAGGAATAGGCGTTTTTCGTCCGAAACAAACGATTGCAACCGCAGACCATAATGTACCGACAAAAGAACAACATCTGCCGATAAAAGAGAAATTATCGCGTCAACAAGTGGATACATTGATTGAAAATTGTACTCATCATGATATAGAATTATTTGGATTAGGGCATCCCTTTCAGGGAATTGTACATGTCATTGGTCCTGAACTTGGAATTACTCAACCGGGCATTACGATTGTTTGCGGCGATTCGCATACTTCCACGCATGGTGCCTTTGGTGCAATTGCTTTTGGTATTGGTACGTCTGAAGTGGAACAGGTATTGGCAACACAATGCATTTTACAAACGAAGCCGAAAAAAATGCGCATCAATGTGGATGGTGTTTTAGGAAAAGGCGTTACTTCAAAAGATATCATTTTATATATCATTTCTAAGATTTCTACTAGCGGCGGTACCGGTTATTTTGTAGAGTATGCAGGTGCTGCTATCCGCAGCTTAAGCATGGAAGCGCGCATGACTGTTTGTAATATGAGTATAGAAATGGGTGCGCGCGGAGGCATCATTGCGCCGGATGAAATTACTTTTGAATATCTGAGAGATAGAAAGTTTGTTCCAAAAGATTTTGAGGATGCAGTGGAAAAATGGAAGTTATTGAAGACAGATGACGATGCTGTTTTTGATAAAGAATATACATTTGATGCAGCAGATATCGAACCCATGATTACCTACGGAACGAATCCGGCAATGGGTATTAAAATTTCTGATACTATACCAAATGCGAATGACGCAGGATTGGAAAAAGCATTACAGTACATGGATTTTCAGAAAGGGCAATCATTGATTGGAAAAGAAATTGATTATGTGTTTTTAGGAAGTTGTACAAATTCGCGCATGGAAGATCTTCGTCAGTTTTGTTCATTGATAAAAGGAAAACAAAAAGCGGAGAATGTAACGGTTTGGGTAGTTCCCGGCAGCAAACAAATTGAACAGCAGGCAATAAAAGAAGGATTGGATAAAATACTATCAGATGCAGGAATGGAATTACGCGAACCGGGATGTTCCGCATGTTTAGGAATGAACGAAGATAAAATTCCGGCAGGAAAATATTGCATTTCCACCTCCAACAGAAATTTTGAAGGACGACAAGGGCAAGGTGCACGAACATTACTGGCAAGCCCATTAATGGCGGCAGCAGCTGCTATTAATGGAAGAATAACAGATGTGAGAGAATTAATCTGATAATTTTAAAATGAACTAATTTGAAAATGAATACGTTTTTATCCATGAATAAATTATTCCTAAAACACCAATCATTATAATTGTACAAAAAATAATAACAACGATTTGAATAATCTTAAAAGTAGCATCTGTAATATATTCGCTAACATTTTTATGGATATCGTTAAAAGATTTTTTGCCTCTGTTTATAATCCAGACAAAGATTGTTGCAGCTAAAATTACTAATTCACCAAACATAAATAAAGATACTAAAATCTCATTACGCAATACGAACTACTCAATACTAAAATGGAAAAATTTACAACGATACAATCAACTGCAGTGCCATTAAATATGGAAGATGTGGATACAGACCAAATCATTCCCGCACGCTTTTTAAAAGCGACAACACGTGAAGGTTTTGGTGATAATTTATTTCGCGACTGGCGATACAATGCAGACAATACATTGAAAGAAGATTTTATCCTGAACAATAAAAATTATACCGGAACAATATTAGTAGTAGGAAAAAATTTTGGCTGTGGTTCATCGCGCGAGCATGCAGCATGGGCGATTTATGATTATGGTTTTAAAGTGGTAGTATCCAGTTTTTTTGCAGATATTTTCAAAAATAATGCATTGAATAATGGTTTGTTGCCTGTTGTAGTTTCATCGCAATTTCAACAAACATTGGTTGAAGAAATTGAAAAGAATCCAGCAACAGAAATAAAGGTAGATTTGGAAAATCAAACTATAGAAATTATTGCAACTCAGCAAAAAGAAAACTTCGATATCAATCCATACAAAAAAACATGTATGATTAATGGTTATGATGATATCGATTTCTTATTAAGCATGAAAGACAAGATTGAGTCGTTTGAAAAAAGCCATTAGTCAATTGTTTTTTCTATTTTTACATAGATGTTACTTGAGTTAAACCTCCAATCCAACAAAAAATTATACTTCATTTCCGATTTACATCTCGGTGCACCGGATTATTCAAAAAGCCTTATGCGCGAACAAAAAGTAGTTCGTTTTTTACAATCAATTGAACAGGATGCGCAGGCTGTTTTTTTAGTTGGCGATACATTTGATTTCTGGTTTGAATATCAGCATGTAGTTCCAAAATATTTCATCCGTTTTTTTGCACAACTAATCGCCTTAAAAGAAAAAGGGATTGAAATATTTGTTTTCACAGGAAACCATGATTTGTGGCTGCAGGACTATTTGCAGCAGGAAATAGGAGCAACTATCTTCCATGATAAAATTGGATTACAAAGTAATGGCAAGAATATTCTATTGGCTCATGGTGACGGCTTAGGTCCGAATGATAGAAAATACAAGATTTTAAAGAAAATATTTACAAATCCGATTTGCCAGTGGCTGTTTCGCTGGCTGCATCCTGATATTGGTATAGAAATTGCGCAACTTTGGTCCAGGCATAGCTATACTGATCCTGGAATTGAAGTATTTCATGGAGAAGATAAAGAGTGGCTGATACAATATTGTAAAAAGAAACTGACAGAAAAACACTATGATTATTTTATAATGGGACATCGTCATTTGCCAATGGAAATAAAATTAAACGACAAGAGTGTATATATTAATTTAGGTGACTGGATAATAAATAATAATTACGCTGTATTTGACGGGAATAAAATGCAGTTAAATCAATACGCATGAAAAATAGTGAATGGTCAATAGTCAATAGTCAATGGGGAAGAAAAATATTTTCCTTAAGGCTGCTATGGACTATCATCTATTGTCTATGGACTGTTTCAACTTTTGCTGCTGCACCAATTTATTTTAAAACAATTCCGAAAACTTCTACAGAACTTTTTATAAATACGACCAACGATATTTTTTTATTGCAGAAAGGAATGCTCGACCGTTATAATTCAGACGGCACTTTCTTTCAGGATTACGGAAGCATCTATATCAATGAACATACTGACATCATTAGTGTAAATGGTTTCAAAACGATTTTATTTTCCCCTGATTTTGGTAAAATTATTCAACTGGATAATCGCTTGCGCGAAATTGATATAATAGATGCGTACAATCTGGGGACTTACATTATTACCTGTGTCGGTACTTCTTATAATAATAACTTCCTCTGGTTATTTGACTCAGGTTCACAGCGGTTGGTAAAGGTGGATAAAGACCATACGCCTGTTTATACAAGCAATACATTGTCGTTGTTGGTTGGGAAAAAGATAAATCCAAGACAAATAGTTGAATCAGGAATACTACTTTATCTCGTAGATTTTAAAAACGGAGTCTACGTTTTTGATAATCAGGGAAATTATATAAAAAATATTCCGATAGAAAATGCAAGAAATCTAAAAGTGATTGATAGCAAAATATATTACACAAAAGATAATTGTATCTACAGTTATGACAATCTTACTTTTTCAGAAACACGTTATACTGAAACACCGGATTTAAAAAACATACAAATCGGAAAAACCATTATTTGCGGAGTTAATAGTGATGGTTTTGTAGATATCTGGAAATTTTAACCAGACTCTATCTCAATCTATCCATAGATTTTACTAAAGCTTCATCCTGTTTAATACTGCCGTATGCCAGCATATTAAATAATAAAATGAACACCGGTAAAACAGCACCAAAGCTGAAAATATAATTTTTTATGCCGATATGCTGCGTCAGGCCAAAAATGAATAATCCTATCAGTGCGATTGAAAGTATAATATTGACTAAAACAACTTTCATCTGTGTTTTTCGATTCTTGAATAAGAATATAGAAATAAATGCTACAGAAGCAATAACAATTGTAGCAATCATAATTGGAACAACCTGCTTGATAGCCCAGCTTTCCGCACCACCTTCTGGCGTTTTAATTTGCCCGAATGGTACAAAAATATAAGTTATGCAGGCAATTACAACTAATAATAAATAGACTGTTTGAATACGTTGTATCATATTGTTGATGTTGAGATTTGAGACAATAGATTTGAGAATTACATGTCAAATTTAAAAAAAATAAAATAAGGATTTGAATTTTTGCTAAAGTAAATCTCATATCTTGTATCTCTTAATCTATTAGTCTGTTACATGCGTTATTTTTTACAATTATCTTATAATGGGAAAAACTACAGCGGCTGGCAGCGACAGGATAATGCTGTTTCCGTACAAGAGGTTCTGGAGAAAAATCTATCTAAAATTTTTGGTGGAACAATAGACATTACAGGCTGCGGTAGAACAGATACCGGCGTTCATGCCAATGAATATTTTGCACACTTTGATACTGAAAAAACACTGGCTGATAATTTCTTATATCGCATAAATAGCATGCTGCCGTTTGATATTGCTATCAAGAATATTTTTGAAGTAAAACCTGATGCACATGCACGGTTTGATGCCCACAGCAGAACGTATAAATATTTTATACATTTCGAAAAGAATCCGTTTTTAGATGAAACAAGTTTTTTAATACATGACCGGCGACCGGATATTGATAAGATGAATCATTGCATTCAGCAGTTAACCGGCGAACATGATTTTTCTACGTTTGAAAAAAAGGGAAGTGACAATATAACGTCTGATTGTAAATTGGAAAATGCCGCATGGTCAGCAACAGCAACAGGTTTGGTTTTTACAATTACAGCGAATCGGTTTCTGAGGAATATGGTGCGCAGAATCACGGCTGCATTATTAATGGTAGGTTTTGATAAAATGAGTGAACAAGAACTTATAAATGCAGTTTTAAATACGGAACCATTGGAAGTAAAAATTGCAGTTCCGGCAAAAGGATTATTTTTGTGGAAGATAGAATATGAGTTTGCAATTGACAAAAGATAAGTTGAAAAAACTTTTAATCTTTGCACCTATGGGTTGTAATAAATAAAATGGATAATCAGAAACAACAAGGTAGCGACTGGATGACACTCAAACGAGTGATAAAATTGGCATGGCCTTTCAAACAATTATTTTTATTTTCTCTTGGTTTGGGAATCTTGGTTTCCATTGTTACACCCCTGCGTCCATATTTTATTCAGATTACTGTAGATAATAATATTATCAAGCAAAATGGTAAAGGCTTGGAGTTTATGGGCTTTATCTTGCTGCTTACTTTGGTCGTGGAGTTTCTCATAAAATATTTATTCGGTTTGTACTCTACAAAACTTGGTCAAACTATAATGTTAGACTTGCGGACAAAATTATTTAATCATGTTCAAACGATGCGTTTGAAATTCTTCGACAAAACACCTGTAGGAATTATCACCACAAGAACAATCAATGATATTGAGGCTATCAATAATATTTTTTCGGAAGGTCTGATAACAATAGTAGCGGATGTGATGACGCTTGTTTTTGTGATTGCATTTATGTTGTACATCAATTGGAGACTGGCACTGGTTTGTCTGACTACATTTCCCGTTATTTTACTGGCTACATACATTTTTAAAGAAAAAGTGCGTGTCTCTTTTAATGATGTAAGGGATAAAGTGGCGCAACTTAATTCGTTTGTACAGGAGCATATTTCCGGCATGCGAATTGTTCAAATCTTCAACGCACAAGACAGAGAATTTCAGAAATTTGATAAATTGAATCATGAACACTATACGGCAAATGATAAATCGGTATTATACTATTCGATTTTTTTCCCTGTAGTAGAAGTTATACTGGCGCTGGCAATTTCATTGTTGATCTGGTATGGTGCGAATCAGGTGATGAACGGTTTTGCCACTGTGGGTATTTTTACCTCCTTTATTTTATATTTGAATCTCGCATTTCGGCCGTTGCGGATGCTGGCTGATAAATTCAATACGCTGCAAATGGGAATCATTGCATCAGAACGTGTTTTCAGATTACTGGATACAGAAGAAAAGATTGAAGACAAAGGAACATTGGCACCAAGTTCTATAAAAGGCGATATTGAATTTCAGAATGTTTGGTTTGCATACAATAACGAAGAATATGTGCTGAAAGATATTTCATTTAACGTAAAAGCCGGTGAAACATTAGCAATCGTTGGTGCTACAGGTTCAGGAAAATCTTCTACAATAAATATCCTGAACAGGTTTTACGAAATACAAAAAGGTAAAATATTGCTGGATGGAATTAATGCAAAGGAATATAAGCTAAATACGTTTCGTTCTTACATTGGTACTGTGTTACAGGATGTGTTTTTATTTTCAGGTTCTGTAATGGATAATATTACACTCAAAAATCCTGCAATTACCGAAGCGCAGGTGATAGAGGCAAGTAAGCTTGTGGGTGCGCATAATTTTATCATGGAATTGCCGAATGGTTATCAGCATAATGTTATGGAGCGCGGCTCTACATTGTCAGTTGGACAGCGTCAGCTGATTTCATTTATCCGCGCGTTGGTATATGACCCGCAGATTTTAATTTTAGATGAGGCTACGTCTTCCGTAGATACAGAATCTGAAAACCTGATTCAGCATGCAATTGAAACGCTGGTGAAAGGACGAACGTCTATTGTGATTGCACATCGTTTGTCTACCATACAGAATGCAGATAAAATTATGGTGCTGGAACATGGTGAAATCAAAGAAATTGATACACACGAAGAGCTGCTGAAAAATGGAGATGGCTATTACAAAAAACTATATGAAATGCAGTTTCAGCCACTTCAACATACAATGGTTTAACTTAGCTTTTCAATCTGTGTCATCAGCCATTTCAATTCACGTATGTTTTTTTCATTCGAGATTTTTTCTTCTATAGTTTTTTTCTTTTTGTTGTCAAAGTGAGTTATACTTAACTTATTTGTCCATTTTATAAGATTGAGATACCCTTTCTTGTGATGTTCAGAAATATCTTTTTGTCGCAATACAAATGCCTTGAAAGCAAAACAATGATCGTTTAATAAATTCCATTCTTTCTCTTCAAAATACACTTTTAAAATAATAGACCGTCCATCCAGATTATAATAAACGTCGGTAAACTGTACAGTCTGCAGCAGCTGAAGACATTTCCTGAATTCCCCGGTGAAGTAATAATAATTTGCCATATTGTACTGATAAGCATTCTCTTTTTCATCTTTAGGCAAATATATCTTGTATTCTTCGATAAACTTTTTTACCCATTCAAATTCCTTATTTTGCAAGGCCATGGTGATGACATTCTTATAAGCGTATGGCTCGAGATAATTCTTTTCATTTAATAATACTTCATGTTCTATCTGGAGTTTATAGATTTTAAACAACTCTTTTCGGAATTCTTTTTTTCCTAAATTAAATTTCTTGATAGCATAATTGATAATAGCAATATAGTAGAGCCTTAAATCTTTTTTTGCGATAGACTGATGTGTTTTTACCAGTAACTTTAATATGTGATGGTAATGTTCATCATTTTCGAAATCTTCAAACATGAGCAAGAGTAGCTGTAAAAACTGTAAGGAACTTTGTGCAAAATTAAAATCATTGATATTGATATTGGGAACATACTCCGTTAAAATCGGTGCATATTCAAAATGATAAATATTTTTATAAACTTCTATCTCAAATAAATTCCATAGTTTTTCTTTGAAATAAAATGCGTCTAATAATTTATCTTTTTTTATAAGCTCTTCCTGGATAAATTGTCGTTTCTTTTCTTCCAGATATTCTAAATGAATTTTTTGTGATAAATAGGAATACAATAAATTATTACTTTCGGAATTATCTGCCTGTTGTTTCGATTTTAAAAGATAACCATTATATTCTTTTGACAAATTAAACTGAAAGCAATGGTTCATCAGAATATAATTCATCATGGAGTTGTCATTCTGCACAAAACGTATAGCGATTATTTTTTCAATGTACTTATTCAGTGCGTATAGCGAATTGCGTAATAACTTATCATCATAACTTTTATTCTTAAAAGAAGCTGTAAACAAATCCTTGCTGTTTGTATAGGAGTCATTAAACAGATTTTTTGACAACGCAAGCAGATCTTTTTGGTCTTCCAGATAAAATAAGAGCATTTTCTTCTCTTTATCTGTCAAAGTATTTAGTAGAGAGAGGGATTTAATAGAATTCATTTATAAGATTTTATGTTGATTTTCAATTATTTATTAAATATAAATCATTTTTTTCAATAAGACAATAGGCTATATCTGTATCAGTATCTTCCATATTTCACGCCTAAATTTGTATTACCAATTAGAATTAGAAACAATAAACTTAATAATAATGAGAAAGCTTACTACAACATCACCAAGCTATTGGTTAGTGTTCTTCTTCGTATCTGCAATATGCATAGTGGGGTTTCCTTCCACTTCTTATGCGTCTTTGACTGATACCACTACTTTTCGTATTAAAGTTCTACAGGATTCAGTATATGCAGGTGATACTGTAGATGTAGAATTTTATATTGGAAACGGCAGTGGTACTTTATTGAATAATCTAAATTTGCTGAATGAGTTTGAGATGGAAGTGGCAACAGATACTGCTTTAATATTACAGGACAGAACACAGATCGCATTCGATCAAGCATCCTTAGCCAGATTCTTTAACACTTCATTTTCGAATATTGCTTCTTCTATAACATTGGATCCTGTTTCAGGAAAATCAGATATGAAAGCAAAATCCGCCAAGAACGGAAAAGGAGAAGCACGTGTGGCAAAAGGCAGATACATTGTACAGGATAATGCAGCAGGCAGGCAACAAATGCGTTATAATTTTACAAAATCAGTATCCAAAAGTTTGCTTCAGATTAATCCTGTAAAATTAGTAACGGATTCAGTATTGATACTTGGCAGACGCTCGCAAAAAGAAGGCACCCCGATTATTAAACGCCCGGAATATGCAACTTACAGAACTGCATCTAAGAACTCTGATTGGAATAATGAAATTAAAGTATATCCAAATCCGACACTAGATTATATTCAAATAGAAGGAACCCAAATCAATCAATATAAATTAATGTCCATAGAGGGAAGTACCATCCTATCAGAAATAAAACCATCATCCGAAACACTGCAACTTAATATGCACAGCTTAAACCCCGGCATGTACATATTAATGTTGCGTGTTGATGAGGACTGGAATTCTTATAAAATCATCAAAAAATAAATTAATATGAAAACGCTGTTTATCCTGACTAATATGTCATTATCCGAAGCATATCTTACAGAAAAACACTTGACGCCAGAATCTAAATATCCTGTAATCCTGATTCCATGGATAAAATAAACCCGAAAGACCCCTTAGAAACATTTGTACCTTACCCCACCCTAAAAAAGAAACATAAAAACGGATCCTGTCTGCAAAATAAATACCCTATTTATTAACCCCTAAGCAGCAACATAAACAACCCACCCCAACAAAACCCAAAGCAACTAAGGCTTGGGTTTTTTTGTCTATATAATATTCAGGGAAGAAGATCATTAAAAAATCTTTTAATTTCGTCTTTTAATAAATTAAACTTGATATTTTTATCATTGATTTACAGTTATTTATAAACATTTGTGTGTATTTGCCAATTAGACAACAGCTTTAATCTGTATATTTTAATGAAAGATTATTCATATAAATTTGTATTAGAAAATGAAATAAACAAGACTCAATTTCAACATGAAAACCCTAAAAGAAATACAAACATCGTGCATTAAAATAGTAAGCCCACTATTGCTGTTTTGCATGGTGTCTATTTCTTCAAATTCTTATGCGCTTATTGATTCAACAGTTTTCAGAGTTAAGGTAGTACAAGATTCTGTGTACGTTGGCGATACGGTTGATGTAGATTTTTTTATCGGTGACGGTGGTTTAATAAATACCTTGAATATATTAAACCAATTTGAAATGGAAGTTGCAACTGATACTTCATTGATAGAACAAGACAAAATTGAATTCAAATTGGATACAGCATCGTTAACTGCCTTTTTTGGTACAACTATTTCAAACATTCTATCTGTTACAACAATAGACGCTGTTACAGGAAAATTAAATGTGAAATCAAATTCAAACAGAACCAGTAACGGCGGAGATGCGCGTGTAGGAAGAGGAAGATATATAGTGCAAGATAATGCAGCAGGCAGACAATATATGCGGTTTGATTATACGAAAGCCAATTCTAAGGATGCGCTTGGTATAGCAAACCCGGTGAGGACAAACAGGGATTCTGTTTTAATCATTGGTCGAAATAATCAAATACCAACAGCAATAATCACCAGAAACAATAAAAACAATAACCCTAAAATATATCCAAATCCTGCGGTAGATTTCATTCAGATTGAAGGCGAAAAAATGAGTCAGTATCAACTGTTAAGTGTTGACGGCAATACTATCTTATCAGTAGCAGATATAAAGACAGAATCAATTCGTCTCGGTCTGAATGAGTTTAACGCAGGTCTATATATTTTAAAAGTACTATCCAATGACAGTTGGAGCCAGTATAAGATTATTAAACAATAAAAATAGAAACATGAATACCCTGATTATCCTAAGCAGCCTTGCATTGGCACAAATGTTAGTATTGAAAATAATACTTATAAATGCAGAAAGAGCAGAAAGGCTGAAAGTAAAACCACAGCCAAACAATCAAATCCATTTGTTGTCTGAGACAGAGCCATATTCGATGAGAGCATAATCTAAAAAAAAGAAAAAATCAATCATACTGTATAAAAACAATTTTGTTTTTATAGATGTGCGGTTCAATCTTTACGCCCATCCTCCTGAGCGTACATTGGAAACATAGCAAACCTTACATAAGAATCCTAAGTATCGTATGTTTATGGTTTTTTTTGTTCATTTCTGTTTTTCAGCCATTCATACATGATTACATTCATAAGTAATAATAACAAGCAATAAACAGTATCTTCTATGGGGATAGTAAATAAACGTATACCCATGTTTTCTGCATTATTATAACTTACTACAGGCAGATAGGTTAATATTCCATTCACGATAAAAAAAGGAAGTAGTGAAAAAATGTATCCGACATAAAACCTGCCCAGCCAATATGGTTTTAAAATAAATTGCACATAGGCCATTAAGATTGCTGCAGAAATAAAATTAAACGCAGTATAAGCTTTATGTAAATTTAAAATAGCTGTAACAATGATGATTACTAACACAGCGGCATTTATCTTAAAGGCATATTGCTGTAAAAGATCTTTTTTTATATAGTAATTTGTGCATTCATAAATAAATATACATGCAAACGGAACAAAAATAAAAAAAAGCCATTCTTCAACAGGGAGTAAAAGAAGTTTATACCCTAAAATGTAATTTGAATTAAAACTCCAGATTCCATTTTTTGTAAAAATAGAATCCCAAATAACAAAATAAATTGTTGTAATAAAAAAAGGTATTGGCAGAAATTTCCATTTTTTATAATAAGAAACATGTTTGTTAAAGCTCAGCAACAGGGGGCCAGATAAAGTTAATATCATCAATGCTAAATATGTGTATTTTGCCGGCACAACAATAAACTTACAACAAATTCATCGAATTGCGGACCACTGTATTCATTAATAAATACGCCTTACGTTTATCGCTGACGCGGATTCGTTCTGCCATAATTTTTTCAATACTTGATTTGCAGATATTTTTATACAAGTGCAAATAATAAATATAGGCTAAATACACACCACGCCTTGCACCTTTTGGTAAACGACGAATGCCCTCTAACGCATTATCGAAATCTATTTGAATATCTTTTAGAATTTCTTGTTTTGTATATTCATCAAATTTTGTCAGATCAATTCCGGGAAAATAAATTCTGCCACGCTCTTTCAAATCACTATTCATGTCACGCAGAAAATTTATTTTCTGAAAAGCAGCGCCTAAACTTCTTGCATAAGGAGCTAAATCATTATAGAAATCTTTATCTCCTCTCGTAAAGACTTGCAGACACATCAATCCAACTGATTCTGCAGAGCCATAAATATACTTATGGTATAATGCTTCACTATCATAAGTTGAAGTATGTAAATCCATTTCCATAGAATCTAAAAAGTCAATAATTAATTGTCTGTCGATTTGATATTCATTTACTACTTGCTGAAATGACTGTAAAATAGGATTCAAGCTTATATTTTGTTCAATAGCTTTGAACGTTTCTTTTCTGAAATCATCCAGTAATTCTTTTTTATTATACTGATGAAAGGTATCCACAATCTCATCAGCAAAACGGACAAAACCATAAATGCTGTAAACAGGGTTTCTAAATTCTTTATCAAAGACACGGATGCCTAATGAAAAAGAGGTAGAATATTTTTTCGTGATTAATTCACTGCATTCCACACAACTGTTTTGATATAATTGAAAGCTGTTCATTTATTTTTTATTTTCATCATTTAAAATTCTTTCAGTAACTAACTTCGAACCAATCACTACAATTGGCAAACCTGTTCCTGGAACGGTGCTGGCGCCGACGTAATACAGATTGTCGAATTCTTCGTCTTTATTTTTTGGACGCATCGCTGCTACCTGATTCAATCCATGTGCTAAACCTAAGCCGGAGCCCTGATACAAATTGAACATACTTTCCCAATCATCAGGTGCATATATAGTTTGTGAAATTCTGTTGGCAAGCAAATCAAATCCTAAGCGTTCGCTCATGTCTTTCAAAATGGTTTCAGCTAATTGCTCCTTATCACTCCAGTCACTTTTATAACGTCTGTCCGGTACCGGACAAAGAATAAATAAATTTTCACAACCTTCAGGTGCGCAATCAGGATTTGATTTTGAGGAAGCGTTAACATAGTAATAAGGCTTTTCAGGATTTACAGAAAGCTTAAAAATAGAATCTGCATATTGCTTAAAATTACTTCCTAAAAAATAATTATGGTGATGCAAATTATTTACTTTTCCTTTTACACCAAGATAAATGGTAAATGGAGCAAGCGTCCAACTCATCTTATTTAATTTTTTCTCGGTAAACTTTTCTCGGTTTAAAATTTTTCCGCGAAAGGAAGCAGCGTCTGCATTACAAACAAAAATATCTGCAGACCATTCTTTTCCGTGCTGATCAATAAACGAATTTATTTTGCCATTGCTTTTGTTCACACTTGTAATTTCAGTATTAAAATGAAATTTCGCACCACGATTTATAAGTATTTGCTGAATCTCTTCTACTATTTTATACATGCCACCTTTGATGTTCCAATAACCGTCATGTTTTAGTTCTGTATAATTTAAAAGATTGTAGACTGCAGGAGTGTCAAAAGGTGTAGAACCTAAGAAAAAAGCCACAAGAGAAAAAATAACTTTCACGTGTTCTGAATCAAAATGACGTTCCAGTTCTGTCCACATAGAACGAAACAACAAAGGTGAATGCTTTTTTGGTACAGTTGCTAATGCAATTGCATATTGAAATAAATTATCGTAATTGCGTTTTATGATTATATGTTCTGTATCATGAAAAACTTCACCGGCACGTTTTAAATATTTTTCTGCTTTTGCCTGAAAATCAGGTTCTATATCAGCAAATTCCTGCGCTAATTTATCAAGTTCTTTATATATAGAATAAGGTTGTTTTTTTTCTGAAAAATAAACTGAATATACTGGATTCAGCTCGTTCATTTGTAAAGGGTTTGGAATATTGCAGTAATTAAACAATTCTGTGAATTCATAACTCATACTGAAAAAAGAAGGACCGATATCAAATGTAAAACCATCTTTTTTTAACTGGTTTAAACGACCGCCGGCCTGATGAAATTTTTCAATAATCTCTACTTTATACCCATGTGTAGTTAATCGTAAAGCAGTAGCTAAACTTCCCAGACCTGAACCAATAATCAATACTTTTTTATCCACAAAACTATAACGTGAGCATCTTAATTTTGTTTAAGAAAAAATGTATAATATTACACAAAATACGAATAATTGAATTCAAATATTATTTTTGTTTAACGATTATTCTAAACCCAGCAGGGATGCATAAACAGAATATTGATAAGCATATTCGTTGTCAGTTTGCGTAAATAAAGGATTTTTATAACTGATATCACTAACTAGTTGTGATAATCGCTTTTCAAACTGCAGTAATACTTGCATAGAAATAGGCTGTCCTTCATTTAAATAAGTGATACCTTCTTTCATTTTTTTTGCATGGTGATAACCAACATATATTTCATCACAGTCGTGCAATTTGTAATACATCAGTGCGTACAAAATTCCCTGGAAAGTTGCGCTATAATCTTTTTGTTTAAAAATGAAAAGTAAATCTAAAAATGCATCAATGAATTCATCACTATCCGGAAACTTAGGTAATTCAATATGACCGGTTTTGTAATCAATTATGCGAACTGCTTTTTCATTTATCTTGTCAATTCTGTCAAAAGTTCCCTGAATTGCAGCAAATGAGCCATCTTCTAGTTGTAGATTTTCCCAGATAAATTTTTCCTCTGTGTTTAATACAAACAGATTATCGTTGGCAGCATCATTTTCTAAAATCTTCTGCGCAATGCGTTCAATGATTTTTAGCTGTAGTTTATTTCCGCCTTGTGTAATTTCTTTTGGTAATTCCAATTTTTCACACGCTTCTTTTATTTTAGTTCGAAGGAATGCTGTATCTGTAAATAAAGTAATTTTCTTTGAGTCAATAGTAGTATTCAGATATGGTTTGTATGTCAGTTCTAATATTTTATGAAGAATCTGGCCAAAAATAGCGGCATCTATTTCTTCTGATAATTCTTCGGGTTCGTTAATGCCAACCACATATTTTAAATAAAACTGAACAGGACATTTGATATATACTTTTAATGAGGACGGTGAAAATTTCCGATGACGAAGCAAAGTTGTTATTTCGTCGGTTTTTTTAATTTGCAGTAATTTTTCTTGTAAAGATGTGTGTCTTGCTGTATCGTCAAACGTAGCAATAAATTCATTGATATTATTTTCGGGTGTAGCTAAGTCATGCTGAATCTGTCTTATAAAACGGCTTTTCTCACTGGCATTATCGCTGATTTGGTTATTATAAAGCAAGTGAATATTTTTTGCACGCTTCAGTAATCTATAAAAGTGATAGGCGTTTATGCCGTCGAATTGTTCGAACGTAGGCAAGCCAAAACCTTTTCGAAGATTATATGGAATAAATGAATTGGTTTTATTCGTTCCAGGTAAATTGTCATCATTTAAAGAAAGAATAAAAAGGTTGTCGAAATCCAGGATACGCGTTTCCAGAAATCCCATAATTTGAATATTGCTGTTTGTTTTTGTTTCAAAAGGAATTTTAACGGTGCTGATAAATTGCTTGACAATGAATGGTAATGCGTTTCTATCTAACGTGAGATTAAATTCTACTAATAATTGTAATAAATATTTTAGCCTCTCAATAATGGAGTCTTTAATAGGAAGAAAATATTCATCTTTAATATCGAGTTCGTTAATGCTTTTAATTACTATTTTTAAAATGTCTGTTGAGTTGACTGCATTTTGTGAGAAAATAAAAGGAAAAAAATCTTTCAATATTTCCTGCGGCATATACGGAACAAAAAACGGCAACATATTATCCAGTTTTTCTTTTTCAATTATTTCTTTACTGAAATAAATATGTTCCGATAGTGCAGCAATATCTTTATGATAAAAGTCTGTTTGCTTGTCTGTACTTCTGGCGTTGCCATAAAAATTCAATAAAGCATTAGTGTATAAATACAATTCACTTTGTGAAATCGAATAACCCATAGTGATGTTAGCTACACTTGCATCAACAGTATACAATAATGGCGATAAAAGATGTTCATCACACAAAACGATAGCGGTTGTTTCATTTTTTTTCGCTTGAAGTTTTTGTGCAACAAATTGTGTTTGCCCGATATTTGAAGAAATACCGACGATATCTATATGTTTATCTTTCTTCAGCTCATTATCAATGAGCCAGTGACTATGATCGCCTGAAAATTTTAATTGATAATCCCGTAAGAAATTTCCGGCTTCGTGTAATTTATTATTCAGAAAATGCTCATCGGCATCCCACCAGAATTCAGTGTTATAATTTCTTTCAATTACCTTAAATATTTCTTCTTCACAAACCGATAGTGCATTAAATCCACAAAAAGATAATTGGGAGAAAGGCAATTTTAGGGTTTCATTTTTTAAATTATCTAACACTTCCCTGTATGCCATTCCTTCATATGCAAAATGATGTTCTCGCAATCTTTCCTGAAACAGATTATACATTTCACCGAGTAAACTCCAGGTTTTTATAAACTCCGTTTTGTAAATGCCTTCTTTTTCCTTTGCAGAAGTTGTAAGAATAAATTGTTCAATATATTTTTTAGTTTCATCAGAGATGGAAAAGGTATCATCTATTTCTTTATGTGCTTTTAGTACGGAAAATAATTGCGCAGCATTCACTAAATATTTATCACACTCATCAAAATCTTTCAAAATTAATTTTCCCCACGGAAGAAATTTTTCTAAGGGTTGGTTGGTGTTGATTAATTCATTTTGTACCTGATGTAACTCTAATAATAAATGCCAGTCATCTTTGATTATAAACGAAGAATGAGTAGTTATGAACTCCTGAATAGTGATGGTTTCTGGAAGAATAAAATTTTCTTCTTTATGTTTTTCTTTAAGAAAATTGGTGAAATAAATTGCCGCTCTTTTGGTAGGGAAAATATAGCAGCGAGTATAAAGATACGGCAAATTTTCTTTCGTAACAGACTCCGCAATTCTTTGTAAAAAGGCTATCATTTTACTAAGATACAAAAACTATATTTTATTGGCAGACCCGAATTTTCGTTCACATTTCGTTCACACAATGACCTTCAATATTACTTGAGAAAGCACTTAAAAGACGTATTGGCAAAATAGAAACCACACAACATTCAACCTGCCTTTACGCCATAGTGATACGCTTGATATTACTTTGCAGTATCAAATTAAATACACACATGAACACACATTTAAAACACACATTTACGGCAATCATAGCATTGCTGCCATTCTTCGGTTTCAGCCAGACCGGAAAGATTTCAGGACTAATTATTGACAAAACCACACAAGAAACTTTAATAGGTGTAAATGTTTCCATAGAAGGGTCTATGTCAGGCGCAACAACAGATATAGACGGCAAATATGAAGTTGCCGATTTAGCACCTGGTATCTATAAAATTATATTCTCGTACATCGGTTATACTAATAAGAATGTAGAAAATGTAGAAGTGAAAGCAAATGAAACCACTGCATTAAATGTAAGCCTAGATGTTGCTTCAAATGAATTGACAGAAGTACAGGTAACGGATTTTAAGAAAACGAATACGGAGACTGCAGTTTTATTGGAAATGAAAAATGCGAATCAGATTGCAAGCGGAATTTCTTCTCAGCAAATTGGTAAAACAACAGACAGAGATGCAGCACAAGTAGTAAAGAGAATCCCGGGCGTTTTGGTTTCCGGAAATTTTATTAATATCCGCGGATTGAATCAGCGCTATAATAATGTATTGTTGCACAACGCAATTGTACCGAGTGTGGAAACAGATATCAAATCTTTTTCGTTTGACATTATTCCAAGTTCACAATTAGACCGGATAATTATTTTAAAAAGCCCTTCAGCTGATGTGCCCGGCGATTTTGCAGGCGGTATGGTGAAGATTTATACAAAGAGTTTACCAGACAGCAATTTTTATCAGGTTGGGTATTCAACAACTTTGAGAACCGGTACGACATTCAAACCTTTCTACCAACAAAAAACAGGCGCAGCATCTTATGTTGGAATAGGAAAAACAAGTAGCTTGCCAAAATCATTTCCTGAATCCTTGGCAGATGTTGACGGTACTGCGTTGCAAGACGCAGGCAGAAGTTTAAACAATGATTGGACTGCTAAAAAAACGGCATCAATCCCGGATCAGAGAATTTCTTTTACAAAAGGGACCAGAATACAAATCAAAAAAGGAATTGTCGGAAATATTACTGCTATAAATTATTCACTGACTAAACAGACAAGTGAAATAGAAAGAGCAGATTTTGAAGATTATAATTTTAAAGAGAACAAACCTACTTACAGATATAAATATATGGATCAGCAGTACAATCAGGCTGTGAAAATAGGCATACTACATAATTGGGCATTTAAGCTTCCTAAAATATTCTTACAGTTTCAAAACTTACTAAACATAAACGCCTCTTCTCAGTATGTGCACAGGACAGGTCAGGATTACTCTAATGGGATAAATGCAGACAATGGTTCATTCAATCAATTATATAAAGGAATTTACAGCACACAGGTTACAGCAAAACAAGATATCAAAAAAGATATTTCATCTATCGACTGGATGGTGGGTTATAACTATTCTTATAGAAATCAACCTGATTACAGAAACTATGTACAGGATTTAGATACAGCAACAGGAAAAACAAGCTTAAGAATCCAGACTGGTTCTGCAACGCCGGAAGTATTGGGAAGATTTTTCTCTAAGATGAAAGAAAATGATGCATCTGCATCAGCAACTTACACGCATAAATTTATTGCTCCTAAACGTCCTATTATTTCTACGCTTTCAACCGGTGTTTTTGCAGATTATAAAAACAGATCTTTTAATGCAAGAAATATGGGTTTCATCGTATCAAACATTTCATTGTTTGATGTTTCATTAAGAGATAAAAGCATTCAGGAATTATTTCAATCTGAAAATATTAACAACACAACGGGTATAAAATTAGATGAGCAAACAAATAAAAGCGATTCTTACACAGCAGACAATTTACAGACAGCAGCTTTTGTGAATTATGAAATGGCTTTTAACAGCAAACTGAGAATGGATGTTGGTGTGCGATACGAATACAATCTTCAAAAATTAAATTCATTCACATTTACCGGAGATGCAATTCATATAAAAAAGCCACAACATGCTATCCTGCCATCCGTAAATATTGGTTATAACATTACTA
>JAYVPA010000082.1:0-6913 GCA_043757615.1 Sphingobacteriales bacterium
TGAATTCTGTGCATTACAGGAGAGACAAAAATTTTCCGAAACCAAAGATCTGTATTTTCTGATATTTTTATATTAGAATGATGAATGACAATCACTACGAACAAAACAGTTGAATAGATAATTAACAGAATTGGGTGTATTCCTAACAAAGGAAAGAATATTAGACGGACTAAAACAGATAGAAATAATTCACCGGTATGAAAACGCAATGCGGAGGTAGAATTTAGCTGCTGGTCTTTGTGATGAAAACGGTGGAATCTCCATAAAAATGGAATAACATGATTAGACCGGTGCCACCAATACATAAAGCAGTCTATAAGAATAAATTCGAAAGGATATTTTATATAAAACGGTAAATTAAAATGATGTAATATTCCGATTTTCAGCTGTATGCTCATTTCCAGAAGATAAAACAAAACCAAACCTGCAAAAAACAGCCATACCTGATTGGCAACTCCTATAAAAATGTTGAACAATTCGTGTTTATAATTTATGATATCTTTTCTTTGAGGATAGATATGTTCAGCAAAATAAAGCAATGAGAAGACAATACCGACTGAAATTCCCTGAATATGATTTGGATCATAAGCAGAACTAATTTTTAAAAGCGCATTAAAAGGCATCCGCCAAATTTATGTAAAAATTAAATAAAGTTTATCCGCGATAAATTTGTATAAATAAAGCGGAAATACTTACTTAAACACTATCTAAAAGAAAATCTGCAAGCTGGCTGGGGAATTTATTGAATGGGGAATAATAAAAAGAGGGAGTGAATATGTTTATTCAACTCCCTCAAAGCGGTCCGGACGGGACTAACCCATTAGCTTTTTATTACTTTGTTATTCATCCAAATGCCTTATTTACAACATTTTACAAAATTACATAAAGCATATTTGTGCATAAAAAAGCATCCAAAAGTAGCAAATGTTGTACCTAATGTTGTACCTATTTCCTATCTTTAAGTATTCCAAAACACCAATAAAATAAGGCATCATGGCGAGTGTAAAATTAATCTTTAAGACCAATAAAGTAGATAATGTTGGCGAAATTCCGTTATACATCAGAATCATCAAAGACAGAAAAACAAAATTCATGTCTATAGGGATAAAACTCAAACCCGAACTATGGGATGATAAAGAACAGATAGTTAAAAAGAAACACCCCAATTCAGCAAGAATGAACGCTTTTATAGCGCAAAAAATTGCTGATGCAAAAGAAGTAGCATTAAAATTAGAAACCACCAAAGGCTATGTAACAAGTAAAGGTATCAAAGCAAATATTTTAGGCAAGCCTGCTATCAGCTTCAATCAGTATTTCAAAGAATACCTGGCAGTATTAAAAACTAAAGGTAAAATAGGCACATACGACAAAGCAAATGCCACCTATTTAAAATTCAGGAAATATACTAATGAGAAAGAAATCATGTTTGACGAGATAGATGTAAGTTTTCTGAGGAACTATGAATATTATCTAAAAGACACCTTGAGTAATAAGAACAATACAATACACTCTAATCTGAAAGTATTCCGTAAACTATTTAATGATGCAATCCGGGAAGATATTATAGAATTAAAGCTTAACCCATTTACTAAATTCAAATTGTCATGGGAAAATACCAATAAGGAATACCTCACAGATGAAGAGTTGAAAAAAGTCGAAGAGCATACAATAAAAGAAGGTACGATGAAGTACCACCACAGAAATGCTTATATATTCGCATCCTATGCAGCCGGTATAAGAATTTCTGATCTATTACAATTAAGATGGAAAGATTTTGATGGCACACACATACAATTTAAAACACAAAAAACAGATGATACCATTAGAGTAAAGCTTCCAACTAAAGCATTAAATATCATATTGTATTACAAAAGCTTTCACAAAAAAGCAAATACCGAACATTACATCTTCCCTTTCTTGCATAATGACAAAGATTATTCAGACCCGGAAATTCACTTCAGAGCCATTTCATCCGGCACAGCATATATGAATAAGGACCTTAAAACCATCAAAACAGATTTGAAGCTGACTAAACAACTAAACTTTCACACAAGCCGCCATACATGGGCTACAAGTGCATTAAGGAAAGGAATGCGCATAGAGTATGTATCTAAACTGATGACACATACAAATATAAAGACCACACAGATATATGCAAAAATTGTCAATTCAGAATTGGACAAAGCAATGGATGTTTTTAATGATTAAATTGATTCGAACATCATATTAAAACCGGAACGCAGCACTCATCAATTCCTGTTCTGCTCTTGATATACCTATCTTCTGTGCAACAATTTTCCAGTTGCTGACTACTGCTTTCACCTCCACGATAATGCTGTCCATTTCAGTTTCTGTAAGTTGAAAATATTCACCAACACTTTTTGCCAGCTCAAAGTCTAAGGCATTATTATTCGTATCAATATTCAATGCAAGTCCGCCTTTATCAACCGAGGGATTGATGTCAAAAGCAGGAGATAAAATCCAGCCCTTTTCAGTCAGCATAAAACCATGATTTCGCAAGTGGTCATCCGTATTGGAAATAGCAATATGAAATATTATCCTTTTCCATAACTGCTGCAGGTCTTTTTTTATTTGTGCTCCGTTGTACTGGATAAATTCAGCCATATCCAGATAACTCGCCGGATGCTCTTTGATAGTATCTTCATTCTGTCCGGTCATTGTCATGGCAGAAGCAAAATGTATCCGTTCGCCTTGCTGTCTGTCAAATCGTTTCGTAAAAAAAGTATGATATTTTCCGGCAACCTTTTCCAGTCTCGATTCCGCCATTTCTATACCGCACTGCAAAGCTAGCTCATACGCTAAATATTCCCAGGCAGCTTTGTCAATGCTATCTCCTCTGGATGGAAACTTAGCAATCCATAAATCACCCTGCTCATCCGTTATATTCGCTTTCGGACGCGCACCACCTAATGAAGAACCCGGAGCCAGTAAGATGGCTAGCCATTTCCTTACTTCTTCACTATCCTCATCCGATTCTAAAACCTCTGCACCGTGCTGCAATTCACGGATACTGCTCCAAGGCGGAGTAGGCATATTGTGATTATCATCGAGAAAAGGACCATCTGCATCCAGCTTGAACCGCAATGCGCCCATTCTTGTTTCATCATATACGCCGAGTAAAAAATCAATATCATACAATACAGGCACTGCGGTTCCGGCTTCTCTGGCAAGCTGAGCAGCACGTCGTTTCATCAAAGTCCTGCCCCAGGTATCCGGCATGGAATCCATAAACACACCAAAATTCTCTTTGCCATTCGGATACTGCGGACCGGTAAACCAGGAAATATCCGGATCCAGTAATTGCTGTTGTTTGGAGTTTATCCAATCCGCATCATACTCAAAACTAAATGCCTTTTTGCCTTTCGCCTGTTGGGCTGAAAGCACGCCAATAAGTTTAGGCGCAGCCATTCCTGCCCAATTAGCATAAACCAGTATAGTTGTTTTAGCAGTTGCCATTTTTATTTATTTCCGATTAAACTAAGATCCTGTAATTTCCGTCCATATTCATCATCTGAGGCAAGTTTCAGAAAATCATTCTGCAATCCAAGCACACGAAGCGTATTAAAATAAGCTGACATAGAAACACTTCCATTCCCTTTTTCAATATGATATAATGTAGTGCGGTCAATACCTGCCCGTTCCGCCACCTGTATAGTAGTCAGACTCCTTCTTTTGCGGGCTAAACGAATATTTTCACCCAGCTGCTCCAGCACTTTCTGATACTTTGGAAATACTATTTGCTTCCTGCTGTTCATACAAATGTTGTTTATTATCTACAAAATTAGCATAAATGTTGATAATAGCAAACACTTTTACTATTTTTAACAATCTTACCTTTGGTAGGAAACCAGTTCCCCTTTAGGGGTTAGGGGTGAATAATCAAAGCTCAATTAAGCAGATAGCCAGAAGCGTGGGATGGCAAAACCAGCGGAGCAATTGGTTTTGCCTTGCCTTTTTGGGTTACTTTTTTTGGCTAAGAAAAAAAGTGACAAAGAAGTTCCCCTTTAGGGGTTAGGGGTAACCAATTGAATCTCAACCTCCACCAAAATGTGAAAAAATAAATCCCGAAATCCTAAATCATCGAATGTCAATTTCAAGTACTTTTGAATAGAAAATCGGTAAAATGTAAAGCAAAACAAACACACTGCTTTTAAGTACGATTTCAAAAAAGAATACAGTGAACAGCACACTATCAAAAGATGAATTTAAAGGATCGCGACATACAACTGTCTCCTTTTGTGGAGGCAGTAACAGTACCGGCAGCACAAGCCGGCGGTACAACCTTTGACATCGTCGTTGAAAAAGAAGAAAACAATCTTCAGAACTATTGCACTGCCCTGCTTCAAAAAATATTCAACCTGCGGCAATCCTTATTCCCAGCCTTTATAAACTACCAGTGCAATCAGGTCAAAGAGCCGATGCTATGGCTGAATAAGTTTGAGAAACTCTTAGCCGGAAACGAAGAACTGTTTATCAGTTTGAAGGCGCTGAGCAGATACAATAAACTATACAACTTAATCGAGAAGAAAAGGACAGAACTGCAGCCGGTAATTAATAAAGAAGCAAAAACAAAAACGCCCAAACGATTAATAAATGCAGAAGCAGAAGAAAGGTATTTCTCCTTTCACGAAGTAAAAGAATACACGGAAACACTGACAGCATTCAGCGAGAAAATATTATACCTGACAGAAGAAATATTTGAGTACAAACAGGCAGAAATTATATCTGTAAACAGCAAGCTGCAAGCCTACGATATCCAATGCAATCAGCTAATAGAAAAACTGCAAACGATGCGTAAGATGAAAACAGATTTTGAGAAAGAGCAACAGGAAAAAGCAACCGGTACAACACCATACCTAAAAATAAAACTGAACGGACCTATCAATATTATTACAAATGCCTTTAAGCAGATGATGAATAATATAAAACCAAACGGCAGTCCATATATTTCCTATAAGATCAAAGATGTAGCCACATTTATCTGTGAAAACTTTACAGACGAAAACGGACAACCACTTTCACAGGCTACCGTACAAACCTATCTTTCACCCAATCGCACCGATAAAGACCCGAACAACGATGCAGCAGTCAAGCTGTAGTCAGATTTCCTGAAAAACCGCACCATCCGAAATGCCCTATACACAGGCATCTGCAGACCATTTAGTCCGATAAGACCAAATCGGACCAATCGGACTTTTGATAAGGTTATTCCTTTGCACCATAACAATTAAAAAACAGACAAAATGGAAGCAATTATCTTAACTAAAGACCAGTACACAGAATTACTAAGCAAACTTGACGCCATCAACACACGGCTCGATGCAAAAGCAGACGCAAAGAAAGAAACCTTCTTAGACAACCAGGAATTCCTGCAGCTCATGAAAATCTCCAAACGCATCGCACAAACCTGGAGAGATGAAGGCAAAATATCATTCAGTCAGGTCGGCAACAAAATCTACTACAAACTCACCGACGTCGACAAACTCCTCAACGAACACTACAACCAATCCTTCCACCCGAAATATAAATAACAAAAAATGCAAACTAAAATGAAACCACCAAACCGCAAAAGAGCCAGGGTTTTATTGTACACAGCAATAGCTGTAAAATGAACGAAGCGCGGCAATAAGCATTTGAGTTCATTTTATCAGCGGTTGCTTCGACAGCAGGAGAAGCAAATTGCCTTAGTACAATAAAAATGCTTTTTGGTTACTTTTTGGCATCAAAAAGTGACAAAGAATAGCTTATAAATAGATGAAAAATGTTAGCTCCAGAATCAAACCTTCATCACCTCCCCTGGGAAGAACTCCTCTCAGACATACAGTACCTACTGGATACAGAAGCTGAGCGGCTCACCGCCAACAAAGTCTATTACCAGAAACTCTTCTACACAGAAAACGTAGACAAAACAAAACTCACAAAACTATACAACAGAATACAGCAAGAACAGCAACGCTATGAATTCTTCAGTGAGCTGCTCAGCAGGATACAAACCTACAATGCACATATTCTAATCAAGGCAATGGAAGAATGCGAAAACACGGAAAAAGCAATCAACGGCAAGACACCCGAAAACTGGCAGATCATCATTAAAAAGGAAAACGAAAATTTATCATTCTATTACTACCCAATCAAACAACCATGCTAAACATACCAAATCCCGATGCCTATAACGCGTCAGGCACACATACCGTTCAAAACAGTTCCGGCCATGGAAGCCAGGAAACAAAACAAGACAAATTAAACAGGCTCCTCGACACTCGGAATAAAATTGCGGAAGCAATGAAAACGAACATCACGTTCAGCCACCCCATTCTGAAACAAAACGACAAAACCGTCTTTTACCCCAAGACGATAAACGTCATACAAGGAAAAGCCGGCGTACATAAAAGCCGGCTGGCAGAAACCATCTGCAGTGCATTATTGTCAGGACCGGGCAACAGCAAAGACCTGCTCGGATTTAAGAAAGACCCGCTGACCAGATACGTGGTAGTATATGTTGATACTGAAAGAAATCTGTCCGAGCAGCTGCCCTATGCCCTGCAGCAGATAAAACTAAAAGCCGGGTACCAGATAGAAGAATCAATAACCGACTTTGACTGGGTATCCTTGCTGGAGTTCGACCGTGAAAGCAGATTCGAAATGCTGGATATCTTTCTGGAATACGTCAGGGAAGAATACAACATACACATCTTCATTGTACTCGATGTCATCACCGATTGCGTCTTCAATTTCAACGACACCAAAGACAGCATGAAGCTCATTGACATGATGAACAAATCCATTAACAGGTTCGACGTCACTTTTCTTTGCCTTATACACGAAAACCCGGGCAATACAGACAAGGCGCGCGGACACCTGGGTACCGAAATCCTGAACAAGGCAAGCACGG
>JAYVPA010000083.1:0-6891 GCA_043757615.1 Sphingobacteriales bacterium
TCTATCCAATTTTTTAGGATGGTGAAATTCTGACGAATATGTTCATGTGTTTTAGTTAAGAAATTTTCCTGCGATAAAATATGCAAAGCAATTTCTTCATCCACTACAGAATTACAGATAATGATTTGTTCTTTTGCTGCGAGAAAATCATGCATCAGTTTCTCATCTTTGTTAATGAGCCAGCCGGTCCGGATGCCCGGAACGCCGTGTGCTTTAGACAAAGAACAAACAGAAATTACAAATTTTGATTTTCCGGCATAATAGGGAATTAAATCAGTCTGGAAATGTAAATAACGATAGGTCTCATCCACTAAAAGATAGATTCCCTTTTCTTCAGCAAATGCGATAATTTCTTCTATTACTTTATTTTCAAAAACTACTCCTGTCGGATTGTGCGGCGAGGTGATGCTGATTAATTTTGTGTTTGGTTTTACCGCATTTTTGATTTGTTCAATATCAAATTGAAAACAATTTTCAAAAGCTAAATCGATGAAAGATATTTCACAATTGATAGCACGCGGTGTTTCTATGTTGGTGGCATAGTTTGGCCGCAGTACAATTAAATGGTCATTATGATTGAGCAAGGTCGTTGAAATAATAAATAAGGCAGTTGCCGCACTCGGACAAACCAATACGTCATTTGCTGATAGGTTTTTCTCTTGTCTCACAATCTCTTGTCTCAACTCTGTTTTTCCACGATGTTCGCCGTAACAGATAAATAAATCATCCAGATTCAATTTCAAATCCCTGAAATAAATATCACGTACAGAACTTTCAGCAAGATTATATTTTATAGTGGAATAGCCCATTTCTTCCGGCGATTCCACTTCTATGGGCATTCGTTTATACTTCATGAAATATCAGTACGTTTTAATCCAATAATTGTAGCCAAATCTAACACTATTCCTACCAATATAAATGTGATGCTACTAAATGGAAATGTTTCTATAACTATAAAAATTAATTGACCATCGTCTCTGTAATCTAACTCCAATGCCCAATATATATACATCGCCAATGGATGAACTATAAAATACATAATCACCATTATAGATATAATCATTTTTCTTGATTCACTTTTTTTCTTAATTACATAATAAATAGAAATTATCAAAGTAGATACAAACAGAACAGTAAGAATTGTCAATGTTATTTTGCCAACATTACTGTATGGTTCATTGTTTACAAAATTACTTGTTATCTCTTCGATAAACACACCAGGCATAACAGACGCGATTGGTATAACATACGTGAAGGTCAAAACTAAAGAAACAGCGGAAAAAATTGCACCAATCTTTATACCATTAAATTCTTTTAATTTCATTACAATTCTAATTTTTATTTCCGGTAATATTTGTCACGCTGCAATCAAATGCTTTCAAGTCACTATCATACGTTTTCAATACATGTTCGATCACCGGTGATTTATATGCATTCAGATTAAAGAATTTGATGTCACCGTTATTTCTGAAACAGGATTTATATTGCTGTTGTAAAGAACCATCTGAATTACTCATTTCTTTGGAATAATTACCATCATAAATAATATCTACAGGTCCTTTAGACATTGCTATAATCAGTTTTCCTAAATCGTGTGTTAAATCCGGAACCAAGAATGACTTTCTATTAAAGATATTATCATTTATAAAGATAGAAGTGCAATAGGGTGTATACAAGGAGTCTGTAAACTTACGACCAACAGCATAATAACTTACCGCACAGCAACCTAATGTTTTATTATTTTCAAAAGTATTATTAAACACCTGTACACTATCGTAAGCCATGATGACCATCCCGCTGCCCGGTGGAATATCGGAAACAAAACTTCCCGGTTTTGCAAAATTTTTGAAATTATTTTCTTTAGAGATGTTATTATATATCCTGCAATTTTTACCATTCTTCATCGGCAATCCGGGCAAATCATAAATCACAAAACCACCGCTGTTGTTATAAGATAAATTATCATACACATCGACATTGATACAGTTTTCAATTTCAATGCCGCAAACATTATGATGTGCCGTGCAGTTGCGTACAGTTACATTATAAGACTGTCCGACATAAACGCCTGCATCTGCACAATAGGATACTTCGCATTTTTCAAGCAATACATTTTTACAATCCACAGGATAATAACCATAATTTCCATTAGCAGAATCAGCGCCTGTCGTCCATGTAGAATTCATGTTTCTGATAACTATATTCTCACAATGTTTTAGTTTAATGTTGTCGCCTTTAGAGTCCTGTATGGTAAAATCTTCTATTGTAATATTATTGCAATTAGTGATATTGATTCCTTCACCACCTTCTGTTTGTCCAAGAAAAGAAAAAACAGTTTTAGCAACACCTTTTCCTTTAATGGTAACATTATTTTTCCCTTCAATAGAAAGTGATTTGCTTAATGAATAATTGCCTTCCGGCAATTCTATTGTGCCGCCATCTTCCACGGTAATAAATTTTTCCTGTAATTCTTTCTGTAGTTTTTCATCTGTTATAAATGTTACAGATGATTTCTTTTCCTGGTGACAAGAAGAAAAAAGTAGGATTACAGCGAAAAGAAAATAAACTGAACGCATAAATTATTTTTTGTGTGAGTATTCCTATCATTTCATTTCAGCAATCCACTGTCTTATTAATGCGACAGCTTCTGCGTGTTGAATGCTTCTGCCTAATTCCGGCATACGGATTTCCGGATCATTTTCGCTCATTCTGTACACCAAGATAGAAGAATCAGGTTTGCCGGGAACAACATCGTATAAATTATTTCCGCTCGCTGCGCCTGCTGCTACAGGGCTTTTCCTGCGGCCCCAGCTTTCCGGATCTTTCTCGCTCAGCAATAAAAATAATCCGGTGGTGTTTGCACTACCTTCTCTTCGATGACAATGTGCACAGTTCACTTCTAAGTATGCTTTTGCTCTTTCTTCCACACTTCCGCTTTTTTCATCAAAAGCGTTAGCTACTTTATTTGTAAGATTTTCTTCTTTTTTATAGCCTGTTAAATAACCAACTTCTGACCATTTGTCTAGCTGATTTTTGACGCCATCAGCATAAGTCAAATCTCTGTTTAAGTATCTCACCTTCGGACCAATTGGCACCAATACATTATTCTGATTGTGACAATTCTTGCATTGATTTTTATTCGGAATTGAATAATCAATATTCTTTATTTTTCCATGCAAGTCAGTAAAGCTAACTTTTTTAGTATCACCAACAATATTTAATTCCGCTTCGGTTTGTTCGTCGTTCCAAACATAATCAAGAGCATCCCATTTGTCAGCACGTTTAACCAATAAGCGTGTTTCCATAATTCTCCTTCCTTTAGCTGCATTGGTTTCATCATTTTCATAAAAGAAGTTTTTAATCAACACTGTACCAATAGGAAAATCAACAACCTCGTCTTTTTTGTATTTTGCTGAAGTGCCTTCAGGCATCCAGACAAAACGAGCTTTATGCGCATAGTCGGAAAACAAAGTAGTAATCAAATCATAAGGCAATACTTTGTCATTGGGAATTAAATCTTTCAATGTTCCTTTAAAGAAATTATATGCTGATAGTTTTTCGAAAGGCTTTGCACTTACATCCATTGTTACTTTTCCATTGGATATTTTGCATTGATTAAAAATAATCAGACATGAAAAACAAATCAGAAGAAGTAGTACAGAAACTTTTTTCATTTGCAATTTATTTTACTTCTTCAGGCTTTTGATTATTACCGTTGATACCGGTGTATGCACAATCAAATTTTTTGATGTCGTTATCTTTGAAATTCATGATATCCTCACGTCCATGTGTTTTCCATGCATTTAAGTTTCCGAATTTTACGTCACCATTATTGCGGATGCATATTTTTTTACCTTCAGGAAGTTGTCCGTCCTTATCCCTTATTTTCGGATCAGCAGAACCATCCACAAAAATATCTAAAGAACTTTTAAAAGTAGCCGTCAGTAATTTTCCTAAGTCAGTAGATAAATCAGGAATTGCAAGCTTTCTTTCAAATTTATTATCATGAATAAAGATAGACGTACAATACGGACCGTATGTAGTATCGTTGAGTTGTTTGCCTGTCATAAAATAACTTACGCATGCAACGCCAATCGTTTTATTATTTATTAGGCGGTTATTAAAAACATCTACACTGTCGGTTGCCATAATAATCATGCCGCTGCCCGGCGGAATAGATGCTACAATGCTGCCCGGTTTTCCAAAGTTCTGGAAATTATTGTCGATACAGTCGTTATCCCAGACTTTAGCATTTCTGCCATTTCCTTGAAATAATTTTGGTAAATCAAATACCAAAATACCGCCGGCATTATTTTCTGCTTTATTTTTATAAATATCGGAATTGATGCAGTTCTCAATTTCAATACCTGCCACATTGTGATGAGCGTAACAATGGTGAATTGTAACATTCGTTGACTGACCAATATATACGCCTGCGTCCGCGCAGTAAGAAACTTCGTTGTATTCCATCAGTACGTTTTTACATTCCACAGGATAATATCCGTAGTTTCCATTTGAGGTATCAGCTCCTGTCGTCCAGGTGGAATTCATGTGACGAATGGTAACACCGTCACAACCTTTCAGTTTTAAATTATCGCCTTTTGCATCCTGAATGGTAAAGTTTTCTACAATTACATTCTGACAATTCGTAATCAATATTCCTTCCGCACCTTCAGTTTGCCCAAGAAAAGACAAGATAGTTTTTCCTGCACCCGCGCCTTTAATAGTTACATTCTTTTTCCCTTCCATGGAAAGTGCTTTTTTCAGCAAAAATTTTCCTTCGGGAAATTCTACGGTACCACCGTCTTCCACCAGAATTAATTTCTCTTCAAACTCTTTTTGAAATTTTTCTGAAGTTTCAAAGCCTGCTGTATCGCCTGCTTTCTTGCCATCGTGTTTACAGCTTTGAAAGCTGATTGCCGAGAAAAGCAAAGCAACTAATAAAATAAGATTGCGCATTTGGTTGATTTTTGTTGCGTGAATATAGTTAAATATAAATTATTGAAATCTAAAACTTTGCTAATATTTGCAGGGAAAGCAATTACTTGTTATAGATAGCCGATAATGCCTGAACTAGTGTAGGATATTGGAAATTAAAACCCGTTTGTTGTATTTTTTTTGAAGAACAATTGGTGCTCATTAGCAGCATACTTGACATTTCACCAATTACTGTTTTAAGGATGAATGCAGGTGCAGGAAAAGGAATAAATGGCCTGTGCAGGACACCCGCAATTGTCTCACTCATTTGCTTATTTGTCTTGATATCAGGAGCGCAACCATTGTAAGTGCTTTGTAAGTTTTTATGTTCTAAGATATGAATGAACATATTGCATAGGTCGTCGATGTGAATCCATGGAACATATTGTTCGCCGTTGCCGATGTAGGCACCAATGCCAAATTTTATCGGGAAATCTAATTTCGGAAGAGCCCCGCCGTCTTTACTCAATACAATACCTATCCTGATTTTGCTAACAGGAATATTCAGGTTGCTTATTTGTTCTGCGCTGTTTTCCCAAAGCTGACATACTTCCGCTAGGAAACCGATACCGTTTGAAGATTCTTCAGTTAATAATTCATCTTTTCGGTCGCCATAAAAACCAACAGCAGAAGCTGAGACTAAAGATTGAACAGAGTGATTTCCTTTAGAGAGATAATCATACAGCAATTGGGCAGAATCTATTCTGCTTTCAATAATTTCCTTCTTTCGTTCATCTGTCCAGCGTTTGTCTGCCACGGCTGCACCAGCTAAATGAATGATAGCAAAAGCATTCTCAAATACTTTTTCATCGATATACTTTTCTTCTATGTTCCACTTGTATTCACCTTCTTTTTTAGGATTTCTGCATAAAATATTAACCCCATATCCTTTCGTTTGAAGTAATTGGGTTAATCGATGACCAACCAAACCTGTACCTCCTGTTATAATTACTTTTCTATACATACAATTATATCTAAAATCTGTTACATTTGTATAACAATCCGGTTATTTCATGTCCATCAAAAACACGCTTTACGTCATATTGTTTATCTTTTTAGGAGTTGTTATAATAAGTACATTTACCAATAATAAAAACTCTTCAACAAAAGTATATAAAAATGAAGTAGTAATTCATTGCTTGTCGGATGCAAAAGGATTGAACCCGGTAACAGTTTCAGATGCAACTTCCAGAAATTATATGTTGCCAAATATTCTGCAACCTATGCTAGCGTACGATTATGTGACGTTAAAATTAGTTCCTGTATTAGCTGCATCTATGCCTGAGGTAAAAAATATTGGCGATTTAATAGAAATAACGTATAATATCAGACCGGAAGCTGTTTGGGATAATGGAACACCTATTACCATTAATGATGTTTTATTTTCATTTAAAACTATTCTTTGTCCAAAAGTAAATTCCGATAACGTAAAATCGTCAGTAGATTTTGTAAAAAATATTATAATTTATCCTGACGATCCGAGAAAATATACAGTGATTTGTTCCAAAAATATCGGAGCCGTGGAAGGGACAGGATATGAAGTGAAAATTTTCCCAGAATATATATATGATGCAAAACATTTACTAAGAAAATACAGTATTCCTGAACTGGCAGTTGAAAATCCAAAATGTGCAAATGATGCAGAGGTAAAAGAATTTTCTGATTTCTTTAATTCACAAAAAACAATGCGCGATCCTGCATTCGTACAGGGTTCGGGAGCTTACAGATTAGTTAGCTGGGAAACGGGACAGCAAATGATACTGGAGAGAAAGAAAAATTGGTGGGGTGATAAAATGCACGAAATGAATCAGTTTTTTCAGGCATATCCCAAACGTTTGGTTTTTGTTACTATAAATAGTTTCCCGACCGCACTGACCGCATTAAAGAATGAAAAATTAGATTTTATTTTTGTTA
>JAYVPA010000084.1:0-25479 GCA_043757615.1 Sphingobacteriales bacterium
TGTTTAAATATTTATCATTTCATTCACTTAAAAATTTATCATTATGAACTTACAAAATATAATTTCAGAAATAGAAAAAGTAGATCCGGAAATCTATGAAAGAACCAGCACCAGAAGAAATGCTTTTAAGAACTTTTTTGGCATCGGTGAAAAAGTAGCAATGGCTGCATTGCCTTTTGCATTAGGTTCTATTATTCAAAAATCTTACGCCGGCACTTCGAGAATATCGAGTGTTTTAGATGTACTGAATTTTGCATTAACGTTAGAATACATCGAATCAGAATTCTATAAAAAAGGTGTAGGAACTGCATTGTTAATTCCTGCATTAGACACTGCTGCACAAAATGCGTTGACTACCATCAGAAATCATGAAGTAGCACACGTTGCATTTTTGCGTAATGTCATTACCAATGCCGGTGGCACCCCTGTAAGTTATACTGCTTCTAGTTTTGACTTCACAGCACATGGAACTTTCCCTACCGTTTTTAGCGATTACGATACTTTCTTAGCAGTTGCACAGGCATTTGAAGATACTGGTGTAAGAGCATATAAAGGACAAGCAGGTAACTTAAAAAGCGACCGTACTGCCTTAACTGCAGCATTAAATATTCACTCTGTTGAGGCAAGACATGCTTCTCATATACGACAGATGCGTAAAGCAAGAGGGGTGGATGTGAAACCTTGGATTACAGGAACAATTAGTGGTATTGGTGCAGCAACTAATGCAAGTTATGCGGGTGAAGATAATGTAGTACAAGCAGGTATTACTATCACAGGTATTAACGGATTCAGTATTGGTGTAAATGCCGCTACAGAATGTTTTGACGAACCTCTGACACAAGCACAGGTTACTGCTATTGTAACACCATTTTTTGCTTAAATAATACATTTTATTTTAGTTTTTTAGTAATGGGGCTGATAATTTATCAGTCCCATTTTTTTTATATTTACATCGTATCCCCAACTATTTTCTCCACATATTATCCACTTTTTTTATTTAAAACCATTCAAAATTGTCAATAACTATAAGGGTTATGACCTAATGTAGTTGACGAATTCGTGTATATTTGTGAGTTGTGGATTCTTCCATAAAAACCGATAAAATAGATAGAATGAGACTGAGAAGTTTGGATATTAAGGGGTTTAAGAGTTTTGCCGATAAAACTCAGATTAATTTTGAAAATAACATTACCGGTATTGTTGGTCCAAACGGCTGCGGTAAATCAAATGTGGTAGATGCCATTCGCTGGGTATTGGGTGAACAGAAAATCAAGGCTTTACGTCTGGAAAAAATGGATAATATGATTTTTAACGGTACAAAAGACAAAAGTGCCGCTAATATTGCCGAAGTTTCTCTTACACTCGATAATACGAGAAATTTATTGCCAACGGAGTTTTCCAGTGTAACAATTACCAGAACCGTTGAACGCGATGGAGACAGTGATTATAAATTGAACGGTGTTTCTTGCAGATTGAAAGATATTAAGGACTTGTTTATGGATACCGGTATTTCCACAGATACCTATGCTATTATCGAGTTGAAAATGATAGATCAGATTCTGAGCAATGTGGATAATGCTCGTCGTACCTTAATCGAACAGGCTGCCGGAATCTCAAAATATAAAACAAGAAAAAAAGAAACCTTAGCGAAGTTACAGGCAACTGAAGGTGACTTAAACCGTGTAGATGATTTATTATTTGAAATTGATAAAAATCTAAAAGCATTAGAAACCCAAGCACGAAAAGCGCGGCAATACAAAAACTATAAAGAAGAATACAAAGTTATTTCTATCGATTTATCAAAATACGAATTGCATGGAATTAATGAAAGCTTTGTTTTATCCAACAAAGAAATTGAAGAACATGAAGACAAACGTTTAGAATCTTCTACTCAGATTGAAGTGTTGGAAGCGAATTTAGAGAAAGAAAAATTAACCGTTTTAGAAAAAGAAAGAACGCTTTCCGATCAGCAAAAACAACTGAATACTTTTTTATCTCAGTTACAGGAAAAAGAAAGCCAGAAAAAGATTGATGAACAAAAATCATCTTTCTTAAAAAATCAAATCGTACAACTTAACCAGCAAATCAACCAGGCGAAAGTAATCATTGAAAATTTAAGCAAGGAAATCGAAAACTTAAAAGTCTACAATGAAGAAGATGAGCATAAACTGGAAATCGTACGTGTAGATTTTGACAATGCAAAATTGAAATTAGAAGAACAACGCAATACAAATTTAGAATTCAGAAATAATTTAGATGAAGCGCGCAACAAACATGTTAGCAGCAGCAATAAAATTACTGAAACAGAAAAACTGATTGCAGTAAAAGAATCTCAGCAGGAAGCACTGCAACGCAGTGCACAGCAGTCTATTTTTGAAAATGAGGAACGCATTAAAACGCTGGAGAGCTTAAGAAACGATATCGGACAAACAGAAGATAAAATTGATAAGCAAAAAGCGCTGGTAGATGATTTGCGTATAAAAGAAGAAGAGAATCTTGAAAAAATAAAAGGACTTGAAGAAAAGACGGAAAATCTTCGTCAGGAATTAACCAATAAAAACAGGACGCTCGACGCAAAAAACAACGAATATAAATTAACAAAAAACATGATAGACAACTTGGAAGGTTTCCCGGAATCTATTAAGTTTTTAAAGAAAAATGTAAACTGGTTAAAAGACACACCTTTACTTTCTGACATCATTTATTCAGAAGAAAAATATCGCGTAGCGATTGAAAGCGTGCTACAACCCTACTTAAATAATTTTGTTGTTGATACAGAAAACGAGGCAATTAATGCTATTGATATTTTATCACAGAGTTCTGTAGGAAAAGCAAGTTTTTTAATCTTGGATTATTTTAAGAAGTCGGCAGTCGACAGTCGACAGTCCATGGTTGACCATGCTATCAAAGCAATTGATGTGGTTCAGGTTGATGAGCAATTTAAACCATTACTTAGCTATTTACTAAACGGGATTTATATTGCAGATGAAGGAACTGATGTCAATAACATTTTCAATACTATTGATAACAAAAAAGATGTTTTCATCATTTCAAATTCAGGTCATTTATTAAAATCCGACAAACAGATTTCCGGTGGTGCCGTTGGGTTGTTCGAAGGAAAACGTTTAGGCCGTTTGAAAAATTTAGAGATTCTAGAAAAAGAAATCAAAGAATTGGAAACGGAAGTAATGAACCTGAAAAAAATTACGCAGGATAATTACAATGAATTACAGCATTTAAAAATCAATTCTTTCAGAAATGTAATTGAACGTGAAACGCACGAATTGCAGCAAGTGGAAAAAGAATTGGTTGCTAAAAAATCAAAAATAGAAAGTGAAGAAAATTCTATCGGAAAAATCACTTCACAGGCACAGGCATTACGGGAACAGATTGATAAATTGCTGGGAGAGATTTCGCCATTGCAAACATTATTAGGCGAACATGTATCCACATCTAATAACCATAAGACTGCTTTGGATAATTTAGAAATTGATTTCAGAAAAGCGAATGAATTATACAACCAGTTTTCACAAACATTCAACCAATCGAATATTTTATTTATCCAGCAGGAAAATAAATTAAAATCCAATCAGCAAACGCTGACCTACAAACAACACCAGTTAGAGGAAAATCAGAACCGTTTACAAACAGCCACTGCAGAAATTCAAAATTCGCAACTGGAAATTGACATTCTCAGAGAATCTATTGATAAGATCGAATCTGAATTAATAGAATCTTACAAAGAGAAAGAAGCGCAGATGCAATCGCTTTCCGCGCAGGAAACGGATTACTATAAAGTGAAAGACGGCATCAACGCCATCGATGATTCTATCCGTGAGAAAAATAAGAACAGGCAATTGATTGAGCAGACCATCATGAATAAAAAGGAATTGCTGAGTGAATTGAAATTGAAATTGAATGTATTGAAAGAACGTTTGTCGATTGAATTCCATATTGATGCGGAAGAGTTTTCTTCTACCTTGGAATTGCCGGAAACACCGAAAGAAGATTTGAGTGACCGTTTAGATAAAGTAAAACGCCGTATAGAAAACTTCGGAGAAGTGAATCCGATGGCGGAAGAAGCATACAACGAAATGAACGAGCGTTTTGAATTTATCAATACACAGAAAAAAGATCTGGTAGATTCAAAAGAGAACTTACTGCAAACGATGCTGGAGATTGAAACGACGGCGAAAGGCCAGTTCATGGAAACATTTACTGCAGTACGTGAAAACTTCATCAGTGTTTTCAGAAGTATGTTTACAGAAGATGACAATTGCGATTTAGTATTGGTGAATCCGGAAGATCCGTTGGAATCTGATATTGAAATTATTGCAAAACCAAAAGGGAAACGTCCGCAGGGAATCAACCAGCTTTCCGGTGGTGAAAAAACACTGACAGCTTTATCACTGCTGTTTGGATTATACTTATACAAACCGGCTCCGTTCTGTATCCTGGATGAGGTGGATGCACCTTTAGATGATGCGAACATCAAAAAGTTCAACGAAGCCATCCGTAAGTTTTCGCAAAACTCACAGTTTATCATTGTAACGCACAATAAGTCTACGATGGCAAGTGTAGATGCTATCTATGGCGTAACGATGGTGAAGCAAGGTATTTCGCGTGTTGTACCGGTGGATTTTGGTAGTTTGAATTAGTAGAGTTATTAGTAAATAGTATTTAGTAATTAGAATATTTATTGGTTGGTGTTTCACCATAAGTGTTCGGAAGATTAACATAGTCTGAATAACTACTAAAGCTACAAAAAAATATTAGGATAATTTTTGTGTATGAACGCGACAGAAATTATCCAGTTATTGCCAGATAAGTTATTGTCTGATTTGGCTGTAGCCACAAATGTCAATAAGTATTCAAAGAAATTACAAGGAGAAATAATTTTCAAGCTGCTCTTATATTGTATTCTAAGTTATAAAGATAATAGTCTAAGGCGGATGGAGTCTGCTTATGAATCTTTTGCTTTTAAGCTCTTAAACCAACAATGTTCAGGAAGTATAAAGTTTAATTCCATAAGTGAGCGATTGAGTGTTATCAATGTTTCCTACTTTGAACAACTTTATGAAGCATGTATAACTATCTTTTATCCTTTATTTACAGAATCGGAACATAAACTAATACGGTTTGATTCTACCATTGTTTCTCAATCTTGTAAATTACTAAAAACAGGTTATCAACTTAAAGGCGATTCTGCTAATCATAAATTATTAAAATTTACTATCGGATATTCTTGTCTTCCAACTGCTATGCATTTCTTTTGCCAGCAAACGTATAATAGCGAAAATGTTGCGCTAAAAGAAGCAATATTAAATTACGAAGATGGCAAGCAAACTACAATAAAAATATTTGACAAAGGCATCACTTCTCGAAAAACATACGATGAATTAATAGAGCAAAACGTGTTATTTATATCAAAAATAAACACCAATAGTAAATGCAAGATACACCAACAAAATATACTTGAGACACCAATAGAAACGGCAACATTAAAAATAACAGAAGATAATCTAGCTTACTTTTACACACAATTTGCGATAGCAAAACATCCATTGCGATGCATTAAATCAACTTCCAAATCCACCAATGAAACTATTTTATTTATAACCAATATTAAAGAGATGAGTTGTGAGGAAATAACTACTATTTATAAAAGTAGATGGGAAATAGAAATCTTCTTTAAATTCATAAAACAAGAATTAAACTTTAGTCATCTTCTAAACAGAAGTGAAAATGGAATAAAAGTAATGCTCTATATAACCATGATAGCAAGCATATTATTATTAGTATACAAAAAAAAGAACAACCTTAAAGGATATAAAATACTAAAACAGAAATTTGTTCAAGAATTAGAAAAACAACTTATCTGTGATTTTGTAGTGTTGTGTGATGGAAATATCAAAAAAGCAAACCAATTCCTTTATCCAAATAATACAACTTAATTTCTTCCGAACACTTATGGTGTATCACTAACCGCCAATAATTAATTGTAAAAACAAACTAATTAAACAAAAAGGAATTTGTCAATTTATCAATATAAAATAAACTTCATTCCTCGACAATCAATAATTGATAAATACGGAGAAATTCGTAATCAACTTTTTATTGACCACGAAGCTTAGACAAGATATTGGTCTTGCTAAAGCAATAAATATTGTGTATTTTAATAGTATAATATTTCATCTAAAACCATAACATTATGCGATTCAATTATCTATTTATAGCATTAACCTTTAGCTTTATGAGCTGCAATAACAGCGAAGCTAAAAAATCGGAAAATAGTTCTATGGAAACTTCCGGAAATCCAACGAGTGGTAATTCAAGCAATACAAAACCAGCACCTAAATCAAACGGTTACTGGGAAAAACTAGTCATGAACGAGGTATATGATTCTAAAGGCAATATAGGAGCAGTCGTTCCTATGCCGGCAGGCTGGAAGTTTGTAAAAGGAGGTATTACGGGTCCACACGGAGTTAAAGTAACAGACTTTTCTATTCGTTCATTTATGATGAATTACAATCACAGCCTGGATTATGCATATTCAAACCAAAAAATGCGAGAGTTACCGGATATTGAAACATTGATACAACAGGATTTTGTACCTGTAGGAGCAAAAAATGGATTGACATATATAAAGTCTTATGAACTACCGGAAATATCAAAACTGGACAGATGGTATAGCGACCAATTATTTAAAGCCATACCGAGTACTCCCATGGTTAAAGCGTATGGCACAGAGTGGAAATATGCTAACGGAAATCCTTACTTTCTTATAATACATCTCAATTCAAATAAAGATTATGCTATGCAGCAATGGTATTACTGGTCTTCCGGCTTAGATGCAGAGCCTGCATATTTTGAAAAAGCAAAAAAGCAACTCATTTTCGCACTTGAAAACGAGCGTTACAACATAGAGCCTATTATGGCTTATAATAAAGCAGAAGCGGAACGCTGTGGTAAAAGCTGGGCCGCATTTAACCAGAAGATGAAAGCCAACCAGGCTGCTTTTGAAGCTAACCAGATTGCGCATGTAAACAGGGTCAACGCAGTCAATGATGCTATTATGAACAACTGGAATACGAGTAATACAGCAAGTGATAAAAGGCAGGAACAGGCTATTGATGGTATTTATGAGCGCACCATTGTACAAAATACAGAAACAGGAAAAACATATAAAGTGCAGGAAGGTTCCAATCAATACTGGATGAACAGCAACGGTGAATATATCGGAACAAAACAGTCAGGTTATGATCCGAACCTCGATGATAATATGAATGAAGAAAAATGGCAGGAATTAAAAAAGATAAAGAAATAAATTTTTAATTCATATCAAATACATTTGCGTTCATTACACCACCGGTGTGAACTGCAATGACAGTAGAATTCTCGGGAAAATAATTTTTAGAAATCAAATCCAAAATACCATACATCATTTTTCCGGTGTACACATAATCCAATAAGATTTTATGTTCGTTGTAAAAATCTTTGATGAATTGAATTAATTCAGGAGTTGTTTTTGCGTAACCATTGAATGGGTAATTTTGTATTGTGAGTTTTGAATTATGAATTGAATATTTCCGTAAAATGTCTTCTTCTAATTTATCATGTTTTAATACTGCAATTCCTATTGCTTTTTGATTTGGTTTTAAATTGGATGCAATGCCCGCAATTGTTGTTCCTGTGCCGCACGCACAGCAGATATAATCAAAATTGATATCTACTTTATGTGTCTCTTTTATTTTTTTTATTTGCGCACATAGAATATCTGCTTCTATTATTTTTTTTAATTGTGAAGATATTTCATCCACTATTTCAGCGCAACCTTTTAATGCTAATTCATTTGCGCCGCCTTCAGGTAAAATATAAGTATTACTTTCATCAAAATCTGAAATCATACTTCTTAAATCTGAAATATTTTTATTCCTGTACGTTTTTCTATCTACATACATCAACTGCATCCCGCAGTCTTTAGCAAACTGTAAGGATTTATTTAACGGAAAATGTTCTTCACCGCGAATGATACCAATTGTCTTTAAACCAAGATGTTTTCCTGCTGCTGCAGTAGCTGTTATGTGATTGGAATACGCGCCGCCAAAAGTGAGTATAGTATTTTTATTTTCTCTGGTAGTCTGTTCAATATTATATTTTAGCTTACGCCATTTATTCCCTGATATTTGAGGATGAATCAAATCATCTCTTTTAATAAATAAATTAATTTTATACTGCCTTGTTAATTCAGTTTCAATTTTCTGCAATGGTGATGGAAGATTGAAAATATCAGCCATGCTATTTGTAATTAAAAATCCTATGATGAATCATGGAGAAATATTTTACAAAATCATCTTTTGTGAAATCAGGTTCTACCTGTTTGGATTTAACGTTGCCTGCAGCGTCTTTATATATCTTACCATAAAACGGCATCATCTTATACGGATCGTTTTGTGTAAGGTCACCACGCCCCCATTTTGTAATATAGAAATTCAGCGTATCATCTTGACCTTTGGCGACATAATATTTCCCGTCGCTGAACCAGATATCTGTTTTTATAACTTCTGAGTTTTCTATTGGTTTTAATAATTCTGTATGCCGTGGAATTGTCATAATATTTATATCCTTTGATTTCTGAAACACAGAATATTCAGCCATATACATCGTAGAATCATTATAGGCTACCATATTCCACAACCATGAGGTAAACATAGTTGGCGTACTGGTAAAATCTGTAAACGTAATATTTTTATCTTTCAGGTTTTGTTTAAATACATTGGCTGAATTAAGTTTATTAATAGTGGATGTTCCTAAATAAAATAAACTTAAAAACAAACTTATTGATGCGATTCTTCGTCGGATGTTTCTTTCCTTCTTAAAAAACCAAACGGAAATAAAAAACAATAGCGGTGCTAATGTAAACAAGGGATCCACCACTGAAAGATTATTCCAACTGATGAGTTTATTGGTGAACGGTAAAAACAGTTGAGTTCCGTACGCAGTGCCGCCGTCCATCAAAACGTGTGTGACAAATCCTAACAGAAAAAACAAATACCATTTTACAAAAGAAATTTCTTTTTTGAAAATCCGGTATGTAAGATATGCAAACGGTAACGCCATGAACGGGTGTGTGAAAAAAGCATGTGTGTATCCACGATGAAAATGCATAGCCATTTCAGGAGTACTTGCCAGTTTCGTGGTGAACACATCTAGATCAGGAATCGTGTTTGCAATCGCACCCAATACAACTGCTTTGTTACCAAGTTTTTTGCCAAAGCTAAGTTCGCCGATTGCAGCACCAACTACGATATGTGTAAGTGAATCCATTTACATTTATTAAAACAACTCACCTTGCTCAGGTTCGGTTTTATCTTTTAAATTTGTGATTTCAAAATCGATATCAAAGTTTACTTTTTGTTCTTCGTCTTCGTCGTGAGCAGTCTCTACTAACTTCATTGATTTAATTGTACCGCCTGTCAGTTTATTTCCAATCGCTTTCCACCCTTTCACTTCAATAAACTCCGTAAGATTCACAGTTTCCGGTTCGCTTACTTTTCCTTTGCCCAAGTCCATTGTATATTCTACTGTTGGATTGGTGAATAAAGTTGCAAACACCAGCTTCGCATTATTCTCGTCCGATATAAAATTATTTTTTGTATCGATTGTAGTAGTTTCTATCTGGAAACGTTTTACATAATTTACTTTCTTGCTATCAGAATAATGTACAGCAGAAACAGTTGTCGTTGGATATAATTTATCAACTGCAACTACTTCATTCATCGCATAACGATTTGACAGATCAAAACTGGTAAGGTAATATTCACCTGATTTCAACACCACTAAAATTTTATCTTCATTCTGGAATGAACCTAAGTAACGACCTCGTTTATCAATATTTAAACGGCCTACCGTATCATCCAGCCAGATTTCCACGCCGCCTAAGGTTGTTCTTCCTTTAGTTTTTTGTTCTATCTTTCTTACGGGATATTTTGTCACAATATTTCCGACAGAACCTCTTCCTTTAATATCCAAATTAAAAAAATCAAACTCAAATACTTTGTTACGCGCACTCGATGCAGGCGTAAGTGTAACGGTACAACTCTCCGCTTCTCCATTCGGATTCACAGAAAAATATAAAACTTTGGATTTCGGATTACCCTGTGAAATAGGATATTCCTTATCACGTGTAATACTTGTTACATTAAAACGTTTCGCATAACTCGTCCCGGATTTTCCATCTACATACACTGCGTTATATGTAGTACGTTCATCATTCTTTTTCCAGACGGCTACATGTATAATATCTTTTCCGACAAATACTTTTTCTGAGTTGCGCACAACCTTCATCGTACCATCTTTCATAAATGCGATGATATCGTCAATATCAGAACATTCTGAAATAAATTCTTCTTTCTTCAAATCCTTGCCAAAGCCAATAAAACCTTCTATTCTGTTGACATACAGTTTTTCATTGTTAGCCGCAACGGTTTTTATTTCTACCGTATCGAAAATAGCAATAACAGTTTTACGTTCTTTCCCTTTGCCGTATTTCTTCGATAAATCTTCAAAATGTTTAATCGCATATTTCGTCAGTGACTTCAGATTCTTTTTAGTCTCTTCCATCGAATCTTCCAAGCCTTTAATATATTCGTCTGCTTTCTTTTTATCAAATTTAGAAATACGTTTGATTTTTATTTCCGTCAGGCGAACAATATCTTCTTCTGTCACTTCGCGCATCAGCAATTTCTTAAACTTATCCAGACCTTTATCAATTGCTTTGATTACACCTTCCCATGTTTCTTCTTCTTCAATATCGCGATAGATTTTATTTTCGATAAATATTTTTTCCAATGAAGAAAAATGCCATTTATCTTCCAACTCACTCAATTGAATTTCCAGTTCTCGTTTTAATAATTGAACCGTTGTATCCGTAGACATGCGCAACGCATCTGATGCGCCGATAAAATGAGGTTTATCGCCAATGATTACACACGTATTTGGAGAAATAGATAATTCGCAATCAGAGAAAGCGTACAACGCATCTACCGTAACACTTGGCGAAACCTGCGGCTGCAGCTCAATCAATATCTCCACATCTTTCGCAGTATTATCTATAACTTTCTTAATTTTTATTTTTCCTTTCTCATTTGCTTTTAAAATAGAATCTATCATATCAGATGTAGTCGTTCCAAAAGGAATTTCCGTAATCTTCAATGTTTTTTTATCGAAGATTTCTACTTTCGCACGTACACGAATTCTTCCGCCACGTTTACCATCATTATACTCACGAACATCGACCAAACCACCTGTTAAAAAATCAGGATATAATTCAAATGGTTCTTTTCGTAAACATTTTATGGAAGCTTCTATCAATTCACAGAAATTGTGCGACATTACTTTTGTAGATAAACCTACCGCGATACCTTCTGCACCTTGTGCTAATAACAACGGAAATTTTACAGGTAATTGTTCCGGCTCTCGTTTTCTTCCGTCATAAGATAATTGCCATTTAGTAACATCTTCATTAAATACTACTTCTAATGCAAATTTTGATAAGCGTGCTTCAATGTAACGAGGTGCAGCTGCATTATCGCCTGTTCTGATATCGCCCCAGTTTCCCTGGCAATCAATCAGTAAATCTTTTTGTCCGATATTGACAATTGCATCATTGATACTCGCATCACCGTGCGGGTGATATTGCATTGTGCTACCGACAATATTCGCTACTTTATTGTAACGCCCATCATCCATTTCTTTCATGGCGTGCAATATCCGTCGCTGCACGGGCTTGAAACCATCGTATAAAGCCGGCACTGCACGTTCTAAAATTACGTACGAGGCATAATCTAAAAACCAGTTTTCGTATAAGCCGTCTATCGTAGTGATATGGCTGTCATTTTCGTTGTATTCTTCTGTTGACATTTCTACTTTAATTCTATTTTTCTACTTTCTTCATTTTTTTCAACGGATTCCTCTCTGCGTTCGGAATGACGGTTTTTTCGGAAATTAAAGTTCTGCTACCTGAACTAATTCCTCTATTACTTCGTCTTTTTCTACTTTCAGGTTATTGATAATAAATATCTGGCGGTCGGGTGTATTTTTGCCCATGTAATATTCCAGTAATTGCTCGATACTCTGATTGCTTTTTAAAACAACAGGCTCCAAACGAATATTATTGCCGATAAATTGTTCAAACTCATTCGGTGAAATTTCTCCTAAGCCTTTAAAGCGCGTAATTTCAGGCTTGCCTTTTAATTTAGCAATCGCTTTTTGTTTTTCTGTATCTGAATAACAATATATAGTTTCTTTTTTATCACGCACACGGAACAAAGGCGTATTCAACACATACAAATGTCCTTTCTTAACTAACTCTGGAAAAAACTGCAAAAAGAATGTCATCAACAATAAACGGATATGCATACCGTCCACATCAGCATCTGTTGCAATCACGACATTATTATATCGAAGGTTTTCTACATCTTCTTCAATATCCAATGCATGCTGCAATAAATTAAATTCTTCGTTTTGGTAAACAATCTTTTTTGTCAAACCATGACAATTCAATGGTTTACCACGTAATGAAAATACTGCCTGTGTCTGCGGATTTCTTGCTTTCGTAATAGAGCCTGATGCTGAATCACCTTCGGTAATAAATAAGGTTGTATCTGTATGCAATTCATTTTTTTCATCTGTATAATGAACCCTGCAATCACGCAATTTTTTGTTGTGCAAATTCGCTGACTTCGCACGCTCATTAGCAAGCTTACGAATACCCGATAAATCTTTTCTTTCTCTTTCTGATTGCTGAATACGTTTTAATAAAGCATCTGCAACTGTTTGATTTTTGTGTAAGAAAGAATCCAGCTTATCTTTTACAAAATCATTCACAAAAGATTTCAATGAAGGTCCGTTCTCCCACATGTTTTGTGAACCTAATTTTGTCTTTGTCTGTGATTCGAAAACCGGTTCTTGCACACGTACAGAAACTGCACCTATAATTGCCTGACGAATATCCGATGGTTCGAATTGTTTTTTATAAAACTCTCGAACCGTTTTTACAATTGCTTCTTTGAACGCTGCCAAATGCGTTCCGCCTTGAGTTGTGTATTGTCCGTTGACAAATGAATAATATTCTTCTCCGTATTGATTGTTGTGCGTTATTGCAATTTCGATATCTTCGCCTTTCAGGTGTATAATCGGATAGCGTAATTCTGCTTCATTCGTTTTCTTAATCAATAAGTCTTTCAAGCCATCTTTTGAGACAAATTTATTGCCGTTAAAATTTACAGTCAATCCTGTATTCAAATATGCGTAATTCCATAATTGCTCATCTATAAATTCTGAAACAAAATGAAAATTCTTAAAAATTAAATTATCTGCATGAAACTGAAATTTCGTTCCGTTTTTTTCTGTTGTCTTACCAACCTTATAATCTTTGATTAATTCACCTTTATCAAACTCCGCCACTTTAGTTTCTCCTTCACGAAAAGATTCTACTTTAAAAAAAGAGGATAATGCATTAACAGCTTTTGTGCCAACTCCATTTAAACCAACAGATTTTTGAAACGCGCGCGAATCATATTTTCCACCTGTATTAATTTTTGAAACACAATCAATCACCGAGCCTAATGGAATACCACGACCGTAATCCCGAACGGTGACAATTTTATCTTTTATGTAAATATCTATTTGTTTTCCATGCCCCATCACAAATTCATCAATGGAGTTATCCAGGATTTCTTTTAACAACACATAAATACCATCATCGGGCGCAGAACCGTCGCCTAATTTTCCAATGTACATTCCGGGTCGAAGACGGATGTGTTCTTTCCAATCTAGTGAACGGATATTTTCTTCGGTATATTGAATTTCAGCCATGATTTAAGTAGTAAGTTGTGAGTAATGAGTCGTAAGTAATACTTCCTGATAAACAAATGTATTATTATAGACATGGAAATTTGGTTAAATCTTTCCACAGCGTTGAATAATAATAAATGATTGATTCTTATTTAATTGTATAGAGATATCCTACAGATAATCCAAAATTAGAGTTGTATAATTTGGGTAATCCTGAATTTTTCTTGGTCACGCTCAAAAATCCTGCGTTATATCTTGCAGCTATTTCTATCCATCCTTTTCCTACTTTAATATCTGTTCCGGCACCAACTATCAATCCTACATCTACACGCATATCTATGGTAGAAAAATCATATCTGGTGGTTTCTGCATTTTTTGATTGTTTATCTACAGACACTGAACTTTGCGTGAATCCGCCTGTCCAGTAAGAAACATATGGTCCTAACTGAACAATTCCTTTCACTTTATCAGTTCCGAATCTGCCGACTGCCAGTATTGGAAACTGTATATAGTTAATCACAAGTTTGTTGTTATATTTTGCAGAATCCTGTGACCGTATCCATCTTTGTCCTTTTTGTGAAAATTCAACTTCTGTCTGTAAGCTGATATATTTATTAAAATCGATTTGTAAGATAGCTGCCAGATCCGAACCGAATACTTCTTTTTTCTTGTACATATCAGGTGCGGTATATTTACGCAGATGCGCAAAATTAAAACCTGCTCTTGCACCTGCAGAAACGCTCACTTCTGCTTTTGCCGGTGAAAACATTATAAAACATATAAAAAGAAATCCCAAAGACTTATACATAGTAGAATTTAGCACAAATATACCTTAGTTTTTTAAAGATTAGCTCAAATTTGTTAAACTATACTTAAATTTCTTAGCAATTCAGGCGATGTTTACTAAAAGGCATTACATTTGTTACAAGTAAATAAAAAAACGAACATGAAAAAATTATTCTTAGCTCTATCAATGATTGCAACTACTTTTGGAGTATTTGCACAAGAAACAGTACCGGCTGCTACAGCTCCGGATCCTAATGCACCAACAATGTCGTTCGCAAAAGACGCTATTGATTATGGTACAATTAAACAAGATGCTGATGGTTACAGAGTTTTTGCTTTCAAAAATGAAGGAAAAACACCAATCATAATCAGTGAGGCACACGGCTCATGTGGATGTACAGTTCCGACATATCCGAAAGAACCAATCCAACCAGGTGCAACTGCAGAAATTAAAGTTCACTATGACACACACAGAGTAGGACCTTTCTCTAAAAGTGTTACTGTAAACTCTAACGCAAAAAACTCACCAGTGGTTTTAAAAATCAGCGGAACAGTTGAAGCTCCGGCTGTAGCTCCAGATGCTGCTAACCCAACTTCAATCATCCCTGCACCGGCATCAACACCTGCTGCTGTAGTTGCAACACCTGCACCTTCAACACCGGTAAAAGTTGCTGCTAAAACAACTACTAAAACAGTAGTTAAAAAACCTGTTGCTAAAAAAACAACAGCTGTTAAAAAAACAACAACGACAGCTAAAAAAACAACAACGAAATAATCGCAAGCTGTTCTTAAAATAAAGTCCTCCGAATTCGGAGGACTTTTTTATTTGCAGTTAGTGTAATTATTACCTAGTCAGGATAACATATTCACTGATAATTTCCCTGAGAAAACTTACATCATCCAGTCTTATTTCTTCCAAACTCATTTGCTCTTTTAATTTTGTTACTGTGTCGTGTAATATTTTGTAATACGTATCATTCTGGTATTGCTGATAACGAACTAATAAGTTTTTCAATGCCAACATTTCTTCATCATTATATCTCACTACTTGCGGAAATTTCGGAACATAATCTTCCTTATCCGGTAAATTCTGCAGATCATCTAAAGTCACAATTCTGTCCGGCTTGAGCTTTACAACTGTAGTGCTTGCAATCATATCACCAAGACGCTGATTTTTTTCGCTCATTAAAATAGAAATGGTGCCTATAGAGAAAAATGACATTCCAAAATCAACAGTGCGATATGCCCAGCGAATCAGGTAATCATTCATTTCTAATGCATTTCCGTTTAATTTGAGAACAACTATACCAACGATTTTTTTTCCTATACTTTGTCCGTTTGTCACTATTTCTATGATTAAGGAATAAGAATATTTCAGCACCATTAATATTGCGCCCAAAATGGTCATTTGAGTATTGGAATTAAAGACAGAACCAAACGAAAAAAAAAGGTAGATTATACTTAAAAAAAATACAACAAATATTGAAGTATCTATCAGCCAAGCAATGAAACGCCACAGAAAACCTGCTGTTTCATACTGTATAGTTACATTCTGTGTAGTCGTCACATCAATTTTTGCCATGCCTAAATATAGTAAAAAGTAATAAGTTGCGAATATTAACACCAGATTTTTAAAAAATCCAAAAAAAACAATTGAATAATTTTATTATTTTAGACAACGAATGAAGGAAACCAAATTCATACAACAAAATAAAAAGAAATGGGCTGATTTTGAAAGCTTGTCAAAAACCAAACACAAAGATTCAAACTTATACAGCAAACTCTATATTCAGATTACTGATGATTTGTCGTATGCAAGAACCTTTTACACAAATCGTTCCGTGCGTGTTTACCTAAATAATTTAGCACAGGATATTTTTCATAAAATTTTCAGCAGAAATAGAAAAAAACAATCTGTTGTAAAGGATTTCTGGATGGAAGATTTACCATCAATCATGTATTATCACAGACTGGAATTGCTGATTTCATTTTTAGTGTTAGTGGTTTCTATTGGAATTGGATTACTGACCTATCAACACGATGCTGACTTTGCGAACAAGATACTCGGTGATGGTTATATACACATGACTGCAGAAAATATTGCCAAGAAAGACCCGATGGCTGTTTACAAGCAAAGTGGTCCGATAGAAATGTTCATCAATATTGTATTAAACAACTTAATGGTAGATATCCGGACATTTTTTTCAGGGTTAATCTTTTCAATTGGTTCCGTTTTAGTTTTATTATATAATGGTTTAATGCTTTCTGCTTTTCAGTTTTATTTTGTTAAACGAGGTTTGTTCTATGAATCTTTTTTAGCAGTCTGGCTCCATGGCACTTTGGAAATCTCTGCCATGGTGATTTGCGGCGCGGCAGGTCTTGTATTGGGAAAAGGATTAGTATTTCCCGGCACTTACAGCCGAACTCAAGCATTCTTTTCATCTGCACAAAGAGCAACAAAAATCTTCTTTTCTGTTTTGCCTATTACAATAGTTGCTGCAATTATTGAATCATTTTTGACCAGGTACACTAAAGCACCAGATGCATTAAGACTAGCACTGATTTTAGTTTCGCTCTTTTTTATTTTAGGTTATTACGTGTATTTGCCATGGCTGAAAAAACGAAACGGCACCTTGCGTATTCTTGAAGCGGAAAAAGTATTAAAAGAAAATTTTTTACCTTTCGAATTCTATAACATTAAAAAAGTATCTGAAATAATTTTAGATACGTTCAGGTTATTCCGAAAGTATTCCGGTGTGTTTTTTACAATCGTGTTTTGGTATACAATCATTATTACAGCGGTTGGATTAACATTAAATAAAAAATATCTACTGGAAGATATATACTATACGGAATGGTCCTTTTCAAATCTCGAACATTATTTTGTCGCTAATTCGCAAAATTGGTTTACATTTTTTATCCCGTTATTATTCTTATACATTTCCTTACAGGTAAATTATTTATTCTATAAAGAACAAAATGAGCAGGAACACAATCCTGTGTTTTCATTTTACGAGTGGTTAAAAGAAAACTGGAAAAAAGCAATATCTGTGTTGATTACAGAAACCATATTCTATGTAATTATATCCTATTCTTCATTAAGTTTTTATGCACTCCTCTTCTTTTTGCCATTACAATTTATCTTAACATTTGGGTTATTTTTTCCTTATAACACTAATACTAATTCATTCAAAACATTTTTTAAATCTCTGAAATCAGGATTATTTAATCTGTTTGCGATACATCTCACTTTTCTTTTACTCAGTCTTTCATTTTTCTTTCTGATAAGCACATCTGTATATTGGGTAATTTATGAGGCAGTCACCATGAATCTGACAAATGATATAGTTGACAGCGACACTGTATATTTGCTATTCTTCTTAATAGCTATTACTTGTATTATAGCTTTGAGTTTTATGTTTTTTTGCATCTATCAAGGCATATTCTACTTTTCACAAAAAGAAAAACATACTGCAGAAGGATTGATTAATCAACTGGATAATTTAGGAACCTCACCACGACGAAATGCGCTGCAATAATAATATCATCATATTCATATTTGTGGTTTGCTGCCATTTTTCAGGTGCAGCTCAAGCATCCGACAGTGATTACCAAAAAGGTGTAAATCAGCAGAGTAAATACATGGAGCAGCCGTTGAAACCGAACTCATTTGATAAAAAGGAATGGGCGGAATTAAAAAAGAAATTAAAAATAAAAGATTACACACCTAAGAAGAAAACAGAAAAAAAACAATCAAAACCATGGAATTTAGATATTTCACCTACTGCCAGTCTTATAATAAAATGGACTTTGTTCGGTTTGCTTATTGGCGCATTATTGTTTTTAATATTACGTGTGTTGGGCATCAATCCATTTAATAAAAAAACTGATAAAAATAAAATCAACATTTCTTTAGATGAACTGGAAGAAAATTTAGATACCGCTTCTATTGATCCGCATCTGTATGCAGCTATTAAAGCCAAAGATTTCAAACTGGCTATCCGTTTATATTACCTGATGATCATCCAGAAACTGGCGTTAAAGGAAAAGATAATCTGGAAAAAACACAAAACGAATAAGCATTACCTGAATGAAATCCGTAATAAAGAAGAGTATCTGGTTTTAAAAAAACTGACATTAATTTACGAGAAATCATGGTTTGGAGAAAATGATGTAACAGAAACTGATTACAATAATATCAATCCTGATTTTGTGAATTTTTTACAAAACATAAAATAATTGAACAACGAACGCAATAAATATATTCTGATTATCTTAGCGATTATACTCGTGGTTTCAGGCTATTATCTGTTAATGGATAACTTTTCTGAATGGAATTATAATCTTGACAAAACAAAGAAAAATCCATATGGTACATTTCTTACCTATGAACTTTTAAAAAATAAATATGAAAAAAAAGGATTTTCTGAAATTAAAAACTCTGTAGTTAAAAGTTTCAGAAAATTAAACAAACATAAAACATACAATTATATCTTTCTGAATCAGACACCCTATTATGATTCTGCAACACTTGATACTATCTGCAAATTCGCAGAAGCAGGAAATACGGTATTTATAAGTTGCGAAGGATTGTATGGCGATTTCAATGATTCCATTCTGAATAAAACATATCATTTAAGATTAACTACAGGCTACAACGAAATTTATGATAAATTATTTAAAGACGACACACTGTATCTTAAAAACAGAGATAGCATTATGGGTGAAAAAAGATTTGCAAAACTCAATTTTATTCATCCATTATTAAAGACAGACAACGGCTATACTTACTTTCTAAAAAATAAAGCAGATACACTTGTCAATTATTTTTATCGCTTTGAAACCGTGGCAGATACAGAATGGACCCAACCAATTTCTGACATCAATAATATTTCATTTGCCGGTGATGAAAGGTCCTATGGCTCCGGATTAAATTTTGCAGTCTTAAAACACGGTAAAGGTCAGTTTGTTATTCTGCTTACTACGCTGCCATTTACGAATTATTTTATGCGATCAGAGAAAGGACTGGAATACGCAGAAAAAGTATTTGGACATTTAACAAATCAAACTACACTTTGGGATAATATTTCACATGATTATAAATTTACTGGCAATAACAGTTATCATGGTAACAGTAGTTATGGCGATAGTCCTTTATATTTTATTTTACAAAATCGTGCTTTGCGATGGGCTTGGTATTTAACTATTTTAGGTGTTTTTATTTATGTTATCTTCCATGCTAAAAGACGGCAAAATATTATTCCCATTATAGAACCAAAACAAAATAACTCACTAAAGTATGTTGAAACGATTGGACAATTGTATTTTCACGAAGAAGAGCATATTGAAATTGCGAATGAAATGAGGTTACAGTTTATGAATTTCATCCGACAGAAATATTACATCAAAACAAATGAAATTGATGATGCATTCTTTACTCAGATATCATTAAAATCTGCCATTGAAGAAGAAAAAATAAGAAATATATTTGATGAGTTTAAAGACATTATTAAAGTCAGGAGTATAGACCAAACCAGATTACAGCACTTAAATAAACAATTAGAATATTTTTATAAAACTTGTAAATAAATTTATGGAAGAAATAAATGAACAACAACAAACGCCGCCGTCATTAAATGAAGTAAACGCAGATATTATTTTTATCACAGGCGTGTCGGAAAGAATAAAAACGGAAATTGCAAAGGTCATTATCGGACAAGACAGCGCCATTGACCTAATGCTTTCTGCCTTATTCATCGGAGGCCATATCTTACTGGAAGGTGTTCCCGGGATTGCAAAAACACTGACAGCAAAAATGTTAGCAAAAACAATTTCCGTTGATTTTTCACGCATACAGTTTACACCTGATTTAATGCCAACAGATATTTTAGGAACATCTGTATTTAATCTGAAAGATTCTGAATTCAGGTTTCGTGCAGGTCCTGTTTTTGCAAATATCATTCTGATTGATGAAATCAACCGTTCACCGGCAAAAACGCAGGCAGCATTATTTGAATTAATGGAGGAACGGCAAGTTACCGTAGACGGAGAAACCTATCCCATGAAATATCCGTTTCTGGTAATGGCTACACAAAATCCGATTGAACAGGAAGGCACCTATCGTTTACCGGAAGCACAGCTTGACCGTTTTATTTTCAGAATCGTTATGGAATATCCAAACCTGGAAGAAGAAAAACAAATCCTGCATCGTTTTAATAATGACTTCAGTGCGAAAATAACAAACAATGTTAATGCAGTAGTGGATGCGAATGACATCAAACGTTGCAGCGAAATTGTAGAAAGAATTTTTATCAAAGAAGAAATCATTAATTACATCGCGAATGTAGTGCATGAAACACGACATCACGGTGATTTATTTTTAGGCGCTTCACCAAGAGCATCGTTAGCATTATTGAAAGCAAGTAAAGCAATGGCGGCTATTTCAGGAAGAGAATTTGTAACACCTGACGATGTGCGTGCCGTATCTGATGCTGTTTTAAATCACAGAATTATTCCGTCACCGGAAAAAGAAATGGAAGGTATTACTGCGCAAGATATCATTAAGCAAATAATTCAAAAAATAGAAGTTCCGCGTTAACAGCAGATGATCCAACTAAAATATACATACGAAAGATTTATCTCGCATACGTTTCTGACAAAGCGGTTCTTTTATGTATGGGCAATAGCTATATTGTTTTTTGTGTTTAGTTTTAGTTTTGACATCATCTTTCCATTAGCAAAACTGCTGCTTATTTTATTAGCTGCATTCACTTTTATCGATTTCATCTTAGTGCAGCTGTATAACAATAAAATGGAATGTAACCGTACAACACCGCATGTATTGCCTTTAGGTGATGAACAACTGATTTCATTGTATGTGAAAAACAACCAGAACAGCCCTGTCAAAATTGAAGTCGTGGATGAACTACCTGAAGAATTTCAGAAAAGAGATTTCTCTTTTAAATTTTATTTATCGGCAGGTGAAGAAAAAACAATGAGTTACAATGTGCGCCCTGTAACGCGTGGTGCATATAAATTCGGCAGTTGCAATGTTTTTGTTTCTACATTATTAGGACTAATCCAGCACAAGATTATATTTCCATTACAAACAACAACGCCCGTTTATCCGTCTTCAGTGCAGGTAAAAAAACATGAACTTTTATTATTCAATAGACTGCATACATTTCAGGGCGTAAAAAAAATGCGCAAGATCGGACACAGTTATGAGTTCGAACAAATAAAAAATTACACTGACGGCGATGATATTCGAACGATAAACTGGAAAGCAACCGGCAGAAGAAACCAGATAATGATTAATCAGTACGGCGATGAAAAATCGCAGCAGATTTATTCCATCTTAGATAAAAGCCGGGCGATGAATTTACCATTTAACGGTTTGAGTCTACTCGATTATGCTGTAAATACAGCATTGGTAATTTCTAATACAGCTATACATAAAGATGATAAAGCAGGCGTACTGACTTTTAATGAAAAAATAGGAAGTTTTGTGAAGGCTAATAAAAAACCCGGTCAGTTAAAATTAATTTCTGAGACTTTATATAAAGAAGAAGAAAGCAGTTTAGAAGCCAATTATGAACTATTGTACAATGCTGTCACAAGATTAATAAAACAACGCAGCCTGGTAATTTTATATACCAATTTTGAAAGCTATTACACCTTAGAACGTTACCTGCCTGTATTGAGAAAAATAAATCGCTCGCATTTATTGTTAGTAGTTGTTTTTAAAAATATAGAAATAGAAAAGTATAGTTATGAAACAGCCACAGACACATTAGATATTTATCATAAAACCATCGGAAAAAAATTCTTGTCGGAAAAGGAAATGATGGTGAAAGAATTAGCAAAATACGGTATACAATCAGTATTAACGGCGCCGCAGGATTTATCTACACAAACGATTAATAAATATTTAGAATTTAAAGCGAAGGGCTGGATTTAATTAGTTACCTCTTTTCTTAGAAACACTACCTCCCTTAAAAATTTTAAATTATTTATTGGTTCAATAGAATATTCATACAATTCTTCAACATCATTTATATCCGGAAAGTCCGCTAAAATTTCTGTCATAATAATTCCCAGATTCTCAATGTCATCTTCTGTTACTTCCTTATCATAATATGCTTTTAATTTCAAAAAATCTTTATTCCAGTCAATAGTAATTAACCGCATGTTATTTGTAATTGCACCTAATAGTGCTCTGTGCGTCGATAATAAGATTCTGGTTCTATATTCTATATCATCCATTATCATAAAATATTTTTTTAAACATCAATTTACTTTCACCACAATGATTCTGCAAATCTTATCAGCCATTGTTTGTTGTTTTTCAGTTGACAGCAACCCAAAATAGCCAAAGAACAAAAAGAGAGATAACAAATAATGCTTAAAAGAATCTGTAAAATCCACAGCTCGTTTCTCTTCATTCAATAAACGGATATTCATAATTTGTTTTCCCAGTGTCGCATTGTTTTCATTGCCGTCAAAATATGTAAAGTATGCTGAAATAACTATTGCAATTTTCCACCAGTTCATTTTCAGGAATGACAAATAATCCGGGGCAGTTTTAAATACATAAAACAAACCATATGTAATGGCGGCGAATATAATAATATCAAACAGAAAGGCTGCAGTACGCAAAGGAAAAGACGCATAAGTGACCGTTCGTGTTTCATAAGTTTTTTCATCTAAGATCTCATCCATTGCAGAAGTATTTTTACTATTTCAATAACAAAATTTACGGATAAAAAATTGAATTTTGGCTGAACAATTCGGATATTTGATAAAATTAATAGTTTTGAAAAAACATCTGCTAAAAATCATGATTGCGTTATGTGCACTTTTCTGCTGCACTGCATGTTTTGACATCCAGGAAAATCTCTTTTTGAAGAAGGATGGCTCGGGTAATTTCTCATTCATTATTGATATGAGTGAATTCAAATCCATGATGGCGATGTTTGATGGCGTTGGGAAATCTTTAGGAGGAAAAGATGATACAAACGAAAGCAGGTCTAAAGATAGAAATAAAGAAAAAGCAAAAGCAAAAGAATCAAAATCACCAACTGACAAATTAAGTTCTGCATTTGAAAAGACAAGACGCAAATTATTAAATACTCCGGGCATTACAAATGTAAAATCAATAGAAGATTCCATTAGCCTGCATGTAGGTGTTTCTTTCGACTTTAAAAATATCGCTTCTTTAAATGAGGCGATGAATAAATTATTTGCTGATGATGATTCTGTAAAAACGGATAAAAAACCCGTCATCTATTTTGAATACAAAGACAATCAGCTGATACGATTGGAAGCATTGGATTCAAAGTCAATTCTGGGTAAATCTAACGCATTTACAGGAAAAAGTACGGATGTAAACAGCGAGGATCCTCTCTTTGATGTAAGCAAATTATTCAGTACCGTTTCTTATACTACCAATTATGAATTTGAAAATAAAATCACTTCTGCAAAAAATACAGATGCCATGCTATCTTCCGGGATGCAGAAAGTAACACTTAAGATTTATCCGTTTGCTGGAGTAAAAGACAGCACAAAAGCAAAACCTACCATTGCCAACACTATCACATTCAAATAAACAATAATTCCCATTTCATGCGCGTAGCTAAAAACCAGTTTTAATAAACATGAACACCACACGCAACTGGATATTACTCACCGCATTTACTGTTCTTTCTTTCTTTACTGTAAGATGGCTCGCTGCATATCAGGAACGCAAAAATACCGTTTCAGAGCCAACTGTCAATATTGATATAAATGAAATTAAGGCACGCGGTTCACTGCGTGTTATTATGGAATATAACTCCATCAGTTATTTTATTTATAAAGGACAAAGGCTGGGTTTTGAATATGAGTTAATGCAGAATTTTGCAAAGGCAATAGGTGTGAAATTGGAAATCATACTGGCTAAATCTTCTGACGACCAATTCAATTTATTAAATGAAGGAAAAGGCGATATTATTGCAAACGGTTTATTTGTAAACAATAAAATAAAACAACAGGTTACATTAACGGATAAATACAGAAGTGTAGAACAGGTGATTGTACAACGAAAAAGTGGCATCAGCGTGAATCCAATTGACAGCACACAAAAAAACGATACTCTTTTACAATCCATCCACGAACTTGCAAACAAGGTTGTATATGTACCTGACAATTCCATTTATTATAATCGCCTAAAAGAGTTATCTGATTCTAACAGCATCAATATGGACGTGCGGATTTTACCGGATGACAGAGGAACAGATGATATCATTGAAGCTGTTGCTGATGGAGAGATTGATTATACGATTGCCAATAAAGATATTGCGTTGGTCAATAAATCTTATTTTGAAAACCTGGATGTTAATACTGCAGTTGGCAATCTGCAATCTCTGCATTGGGCCGTTCGTAATAACTCCCCTGAGCTATTACAATCCATCAATTACTGGATACTTAATTTTGAAAAAGAAAAATACTACAGCGCTTTATATTTTAAATATTTCAATCAGGATAAGAATATAGAATTTGGTTTCGATGACAATGCCGGATTACAAAAAGGCATGATTTCCCATTACGATGAAATCATTCAGCGTCATGCAAAAGACATAGACTGGGACTGGCGTTTAGTAGCTGCTGTGATTTATCAGGAATCTAAATTTAATCCGAATGCAAGATCATGGTGTGGTGCGCAGGGGTTGATGCAATTGATGCCGGGTACTGCACGTCAGGTAGGCTTGTATGGCGGTGAGGCCTATAATCCAGAAAGAAACATTCAGGGCGGAACAAAATATTTAAAACAAATTGAAAAAACCTGGTCACATATTA
>JAYVPA010000085.1:0-6754 GCA_043757615.1 Sphingobacteriales bacterium
GGTTTACTTTTACTGATATTTTTTAAAACAAGTTTTGCCACACATTTAGTGGGTGGTGAAATGTCTTATAAATGTTTAGGGGGAAATCAGTACGAAATAACCTTGACTATATTCAGAGATGATTTTTATGGTGTGGCACCATTGGATAATCCTGCAAGAATTACTGTGTTTAACAGAAATACAAATGCAGTATACAGAACATATGATATACCCTTACAAAATGATCAGGGGACAATTTTAGATAATGATCCGAATCCATGTATTTCTAATCCACCCAGTGATGTAAGAATAGAAAAAGGTATTTATAAAATAACCGTAACGCTGCCTGCAAATACTGCGGGATATTCCGTAGTGTATCAGCGTTGCTGCAGAAATAATGCAGTAATAAATATTTTTAATGATCAGGGCAGTACCTATACAATCAATATTCCAGGTAATGCTACCTGCAATTCATCACCTGCCTTTAATAATCAGCCGCCTACTTTTTTATGTGCTAATTCAAAACTGGATTTTGATATGTCTGCAACCGATTTAGACGGCGATCAGTTGGTATATAGTTTATGTGCACCCTTGCAGGGATTGGATCCGCAAGATCCCACTATTTGTGGTACCTGCCCGCAAACACAGGCAACACGACCCCCTTATGATAGTGTGTCTTATTCTTCGGGTTACAATTCGCAAAGACCACTCGGTAGCAACTCTATTATATATATAAATCCCAATACAGGATTATTAACGGCTGTTCCTAAAACTCAAGGTTTATTTGTTGTGGGAATCTGTGTACAGGAAATAAGAGGCGGTGTGGTGTTAAGTACCAGCATAAGAGATTTTCAGTTTAATGTAACAAGTTGCTCCATATCGTCATCGGTTCCTGTAGTTATAACAGACAATACAACGGGTTCAGCGTCTCAGATAAATGACACTACTTTCAGTAATTGCCAGGGTGCTTTAGTTCGGTTTAATAATAATGTAAGTTCGGCGGCAATAAATTACTTTTGGGACTTTGGTGACCCTCGGGTTACAAATGACACAGCCAACATAAAAAATCCGACCTACACTTATTCCGATACCGGAACGTATTATGCAACGCTTATCATCAATAAAGGAAAACCATGTTCGGATACCAGCAGAATAAAAATTGTTTACTATCCCGGCTTAAATGCCAATTTTGTTTTTTCACCGATAAGATGCCAGAATGAATTGATACAGTTTACAGATTCTTCTACTTCAGTATATAATGATATAAATAAATGGCAATGGGTTTTAGCTGCCGGTGATACCATATACACAAAGAATACAAGCAAATTGTTTCCGAATAGCGGTACTTATAATGTACAGCTAACGGCCACCACTTCACGTGGCTGCGTCGGGAAAGTCGTCAAGTCAGTTACCGTAAATCCAAAACCCAAAGCTGGTTTTACTGCGAATTATTTATGCTATAAACACAATGCTGCATTTACGGATGCCTCTACAGTTACCTCAGGAACTATTATAAGATATAACTGGGATTTTGGAGACGGATTTTCTGATACTTTAAAAAATACATCGCATAGTTATAATACGTTTGCAGATTCTTTTGCTATCAGGCATATTGTTATTACAGCAGCCGGTTGTAAGGATACCATCATCAAAAAAATAAAAATGGATGATACGGTGAAGATCAGTTACGCAACAGCACCTGCCAATTTATGTGAAAAATCACCTGTAACATTTACGAACATTTCTACTGGCGGAAATCCTACTGCATTCCAATGGATAATAAATAACGGAACTCCGGCGAATGGAAATACAACTTCGTCAACATTTCCTGGTGGTGGTATATATCCTGTAAAATTAATATCTACAAACCGGTGCGGAAATGACACCTTAAATTCAACAGTAAAAATAAATTCCAATCCAGTTGTCAATCTTGGCAGCGATGTAACTGTTTGTAATAAATCTACCAAAACAATTTCGGCTGCAGGTGCTTTTGATTCCATTCGATGGAATACAAATGAAAACACTCCTGTGATAACAATTGATGGAAATAAATCGCCGATTAATGTTACCGTTTACAAAAATGGTTGTGCGGGAAAAGATACAGTGCTGGTGAAAAAACAAATCATCACACCCAGTTTTTCCAATAATTATTTGTGTCTGAATAAACAAATCACGTTTAATAATACATCTGTTGTAAATATTGGCACACTGGTGCAATTTGATTGGAAATACGGCGATGGAAATTCAGATAATAATGTTCAGAATCCAACACACACATTTACCCCTTTTGCAAACTATACCGTGCAATTAATTGCAACATCAGATATCGGCTGCAAGGATACAGTTATCAAAACAATCGCCATGGATACTGTTTTAAATATTGATTTTAAAACATCAGAATTAATAACTTGCCAACGCAAAGCAGTAGATTTTATTGACCTGACTACAGGTGGTGTAAACAATCAGAATACATGGTATATAGAAACAAGTACGGTAACAACAAAAAATGCTTCACACGTTTTCTCAGGCACCGGAACTTATCCGATAAAATTAGTGGTAAGAAACAGATGTTATGCAGATTCTCTCACTAAGGATATACAGATTCGCCCGCGCCCGAGTGTTTATTTAGGAAGAGATACGATATTATGTAAAAATCAATCAACACGCTTTACGGTTAATCCTGCATTATATGATTCTATCAGATGGATAAACGGCTCAACGACAGCAAATCTTACTGATGACGGCAGTATTAATCCATTAAAGATAAAAGTGTATCTGGATGGCTGTGCTGCGGAAGATACAGTAAATGTAAATGCTCCGAAGTTTGCGCTCAATTTTACAAACGATTTTCTTTGTTATAATAAATCAATAACATTCAATAACACATCATCTGTATCTTATGGAACTATTGCAAATTACAACTGGAATTTTGGCGATGGACAAAGTGCGAACAGTGTTAAAAATCCTGCACATGCATATGATATTTTCGGTCCTAAAAATATCCTGTTGATTGCGACAGGAAGCGCAGGGAATTGTATGGATACATTGCGAAAAACAGTAACAATGGATGACAGTATTTCATTCGATGTAAATCCTGTTCCCGCAGATGTTTGTTATGGTAAAACGGTTCAGTACACCAATGCTTCAACCGGTGGTGTGAATACGAATTATACGTGGTATTTAAATAATGCAAATTCACAAAACGGCACTTCTGTTACATACACACATACTGTTGTCGGCACAAATGTTATTAAGCTGACGGCAAGCCATCGTTGCGGTGCAGATTCGGTTAAATACGATTTTATTGTTTTGCCATTGCCAAGAGTAAACTTAGGAGTCGATAGTATTATTATGTGTCCCGGCGAATTAAAAATGATAGGTATTAATCAAACTGCAGATTCTATTTTTTGGAGCACAGGAGAAAGAGATGTTGATTCAATTACAATTAACGGACTGACTTCGCCGATTAAAGTTGAGGTATACAATAGTGGTTGTCTGGCGAAAGATTCTGTTTTCGTTTCTACCAATTGTGATATTTTTATTCCTACCGCATTTTCACCGAACAGTGACGGTTTGAATGATTTATTCAACATGATGAACAAAAGCGTCAAGACGTATACTTTAAAAATATTCAATCGATGGGGTGAGCTTGTTTTTGAGACGAATGATTTAAATACTAGTTGGAATGGTACTTATAAGGGTGCGCCATGCCCTGTAGATAATTACACATATATTGCTTCAGGTGTAAGGTATAACGATGATGCTTTTTATCTCAAAGGAACATTGACATTGTTGAGATAGATTTGCAATTGATATATAATTTATAGCGAGCCTCTTACTGAAGGTCATTTTTTTGCTAAATGCAGCCTTTAATTATTTGCAAATAAATAAAAAACAGATACATAAAAGAAACAATATTCAATAGAATAATTATCTTTATTAAAATAACCTCTATGAAAAAACTATTCTCAGCATTTATTGCCTTAGTAATGATTATTATGATGGCACAAGCACAGAGCACTGCTACAAAGACTACTGTAAAAAAGACAACAACTACGACCATTAAAAAACCAAAGCCAAAACCAAAATGCCCGTCTTGTGCTCCGGGAAAATTTGTAAAATGTGTAACGCCAAGTGAAAGCTGGTATATTGATTCTTTAAGAGACAAAGGGATAATATTACCACCACCACCCCCGAATAAATAAGTTTGTAAGCAGTTAGAAATAATTACTGTTTACAGAATAATAGAAGCGAATCTTTCTTTTGAAAGATTCGCTTTTTTATTGCTCTATTGTATCCTGATTTTCATCAGCGTTATCTTCTCTTTCTTAGTCAGTATTTGCAGCAGCCAGTTTTCAATATTATGATGTAAAGGAGTCAGCACAGAGGCTATGAATGCTAAGATAAGCAGTTCATAAAACGGCATATGATTACTGAATGAGACAATAACCGGATGCACTAACAGCATAATAAACTCAAAAGTAAATAATAATGAAACGACACCTAAGAATTCAATATATTTCGGTTTTATTTTTCTGTTACTTAAATAAACAGTGATAAAAAACAGCACAGGCAGGAATAGTCCGATGATAAGATACTGGAGCTGCACAATTCTTTCTTCTTCTTCCTGTATTTTCTTTTCAGCTAAATCTTTTTGTCTTACATCTTCTTCCATGGACAGGAACAGAGATTTAGCAATGCGTTCTTTGCTGAAGATAGAATCTTTTAGTTTCAAAATATTTTCCTGATAAGTAAAAGCATTTTTTATATCCTTTTTAGTTTTATAGTATTGTGTCAGAAAAACACTGGCATCCAGTTCTTTTTCAAGCAATCCATTTTCTTTACTGACTTTATATGAGTTCAATCCGTAATAAAGCGAAGAGTCATTTTTACCAGTCAGTAAATATTTTTTTGCCAATCCGAGAGAACATTCAGCAATAAAACCTTTGTCATTAACAGTTTCCATGAGGGGTAATGCATTCTTGTAATTTTCAATAGCCTGCTCAGTATTGCCCATCTTTGCATAAACATTTCCAAGGTTATTCAATGCTGCACCTTTAAACATAATATTATCTTCCTTAACTGCTAACTCATAGGCTTTTTGAGTGTACTTAAGTGCAGTTGTTAACTTTCCTGCCTTTTCATACATATCACCCATGTTAAAAAGATTGTACAATTTCAGATTGGTTATTTTATATTTATCTATAATGGAATCTGCTTGGAATGAATATTTAAAAGCTTTATTGTAATCACCTTGTTTGTGATAGACTCCTGCAATTAACATAATAGAAATGGTAAGTAATTCCGGATCGTTTCTGGTTTCATCAATTTTTAATTTTTGGATAAAATATTCCAGCGCTTTAGAATAATTTCCTTCATCGAGGTAAACCGTCCCAATAACACTGGCTGCCCTGGCGATGCCATCTCTATCATTATTTTTCATCGCAATCTTATAAGATTTTTGTCCAAAAAGAAATGCAGTATCAGGATTCGATGTCTGATATTCCGAAGCAAGCATACTTAAAACATATGCTTTTCCTATGATGCCTGTATCAATTGTTGCATGATGCAGCATTAGGCGCAAACTATCAATAGCTCTGCTTTGCGGATAAACAGTCAGAGAGAAAAAAAGAGCAGCGATTAAAAGAAACTTCTTTTTCATGAGGATATGGTTAAAAAATGAAATATAACGAGTTAAATATCTCGCAAATTAGGTATATTTAATAATAATAAAACAGATGTTTCCCCATTAATATATTTAAATGGAATCAGAAATGGGAAAATTTTTTTAACATGAAAAAGAAGTTTATCCTTAGTTTATTATTGTGTGTGTTTTTTTGCGGATGCTTTGCACAAACTAAATATGCATTGCTTATAGGAATAAATAAATATTACAAGAATACAACGAAGCTCCAAACAAACCATAAAACTAAAAAAACAGATACCTTGACAATTGTAATAGAAAATCCAGATATCAGATTATATGGTTGCGAGAATGATGTACAAGCTGTACAAAAATTACTGATTGACAGTGCAGGGTTTGACAAACAGAATATCCAAGTATTGTTGAACAGAGATGCTTCCAGAAAAAATATTCTTGATCAGATAGAAGTTTTGTTTAAAAAAAGTTATGGCGGCACTGCTTTCTTTTATTACTCCGGACATGGCACTTCTTTTAATTATAAAACAGGACAGCAGGAAGATACAATTAGTAAAACAACGGTAGAAGGTATTTGCCCGTCAGATATTATGCTTGGTGTTCCATACAGAGTCATACAGGGTACAGAACTGGCTGCTGCATTTAAAAAATTTGTAAATTATCAGATTCCGCTTACTGCAATTTTTGATTGTTGCTTCAGTTTTCCTACTACAATAAATAGCAGAGATGTTTCTGTGCCGGCAATGCTTTGTCCGACTTGTCCGATGGACACAATTTTTATTACCGCCCGCCCTGACTCAACAACTGAAGAAACAGATATATTAAAAACTGACGTTAACAAGCAAGATATGCTTTATGCCGGCAGCATGAAGGATTATCATCTCGGGAAATCCCGAAATTTGATTTTACCCGATACCGTATGGCATTTACTAGAAAGCGGATTCGATTACAGAAAATTCTATGATGATACGATAGGTCCGTCACAAATACCACAATCCCAATTTTTATTCTTATCAGCAACGAATGACAAACAGAAATCAAAAGAAAAAGAAATGGAAAATAATGTATATAAAAATTGCGGAGCATTTACGGAGGCTTTGATAAATTTTTACAAAC
>JAYVPA010000086.1:0-25317 GCA_043757615.1 Sphingobacteriales bacterium
GGTTCAGTGAATGTTCAGGTGGAAGAATATAAGCGACCAAAATTTGAAGTCAGTTTTGAACCGATAAAAAAATCATACAATCTGAACGATACGGTAAGCGCAACAGGAAAAGCCGTTTCGTATGCCGGAGCAAATATTGACAATGCAGAAGTAAAATATTCTGTACGTCGGGTAGCGGAATTTCCTGTATGGTGCTGGTGGGGTTGGCGAAGACCATGGTATCCCGCAAGCAATGAAAAAATTATTATTAACGGCACCACAAAAACAGACGACAATGGAAATTTCACGATTGATTTTTCCGCGATTCCCGATCTGACTATTTCAAGAGAATTCAAACCGTATTTTAATTATGAAGTAACAACAGATGTGGTTGATATCAATGGCGAAACACATTCTGCAACAACAACTGTACGCGTTGGATACCTCGCTATAGAAGCAAGTTTGAATGTTGCTGATAATATTGATAAAGCTAAAGAAAATAAAATTTCTGTTACGACCAATAATTTGAATTATGAACCGGAACCAACAGATGTGACTGTAAAAATTTATGATTTAATCGAGCCTGAAAATCCCAAAAAAGCGCGTTTGTGGTCGGAACCTGATAAATTTGCTCTGACAAAAATAGAACACGATAAGATTTTTCCGTATGAGATTTATGACAAAGAAGATTTAATGAGTAACTGGCAAAAAGGTAGCCTGATAAATAGCTATTCATTTAATACGGGAAAACAAACTGAAATAATATTAGCAGCAAATTTTTTGCGAAGCGGCGCCTATATTATTGAATTTTCTTGTAAAGACAAGAACGGCAATGCCATTGAATTCAAGAAAACTTTTCTTGCCTCCTCTGCAATGGATAAAACACCAAACCCTAAATCTTTTGCTTATTTTAAATTAGATAAGTCTACAGCAAAACCGGGTGAGACAGTAAATTATCAGATTGGTTCGTCTATGCAAAACGCATATGCGATTATTGAAACCGCATTCAAAGGGAAAATAATTGAAAAGAAAACAGTTCAGTTAAATAATGAAATTAAAACATTCTCTATTCCGGTAAAAGAAGAATATAAAGGCGGCATTGAAATCAATTACCTGATAGTAAATAAAAACAGAAGTTATGCCGGCACTCAATATATATCAGTTCCATACGAAGATAAAAGCCTGAATATAGAATGGATTACCTTCCGTGATAAATTACTGCCGGGACAAAAAGAACAATGGAAATTAAAAATTTCAGGAAGCAATAAAGAAAAAGTGGCCTCGGAATTATTGGCTACCATGTATGATGCTTCACTGGATGCATTCTTGCCGCACAGCCTGGATTTTTATTTAGCACAATCGTATTACAATGGCTATCTAGGCAGCTATAGCAGTGATGCATTTGGTATCGCAAATAGTAATTTATATGCTTCCAAAAATTGGAATGTATACAAAGATTTTATTTCACACGCTTATGATGATTTAAATTTATTTGGATTGAGTTTGGGTGGATACAACAGATATTACTACAGAGGCGGATACGCCAGCGGTAAGGCAAATTCCTTGCCAGAAGTAATGAATACAGCGGTAATGACAAAGTCTGCAACGCCAAAAATGCTGGCAGAAGAAGCTGAAATGGACATGCAAAAAAAAGAAGTTACACTGGGTCAGCCAGCTCCCCCACCTGCACCTGATGCAACAGATTCAGGAATAAAATCGCCGAGGAAACCGGAAGTAACACCACGCGTCAACTTAAACGAAACAGCTTTCTTCTTTCCTCAATTGCAAACGGATGCAGATGGAAATATCATTTTAAATTTCCAGATGCCGGAAGCGTTGACAAAATGGAATTTCTTAGGACTGGCGCATACAAAAGATTTACATTATCAGTATTTTACAAAATCTGTTGTTACACAAAAAGAATTAATGGTGACGCCAAATGCACCACGGTTTTTACGCGAAGGCGATAAACTGGAATTCACCACAAAAATTTCGAATTTATCTGATAAGAATTTATCAGGGAAAGCAGAACTGATAATATACGATGCAGCGACGATGAAAGAAATTACACCGAAGATAATGGAAGCGGTTAGTGGATTTTTTAATACAATTGGCGAAAGAAATTTCTCTGTAGAGAAAGGAAAGAATACAGCCATTAGCTGGACATTACAGATTCCGCCAGGCATTGATGCCATTACTTATAAAGTAACAGCGCAGGCAGATAATTACAGCGATGGCGAGCAGGCTTCTTTAATCGTGTTGCCAAACAGAATGATGGTGACGGAAACCATGCCTTTATGGATTACCGGAGAAAGTAAAAAATCATACACGTTTGAAAAATTATTAAACAATAAATCCACGACACTAAAAAATTATCATCTTTCTTTGGAGATGTCCCCGCAGCCCGTGTGGTATGCAGTGCAGGCATTGCCGTATATGATGGAATATCCGTACGAATGTGCTGAGCAATTATTTTCACGTTACTATGCAAATACTCTAGCATCTTATATCGCGAACCAAAATCCGAAAATCAAAACTATTTTTGAGAAATGGAAAAATACAGATGCGTTGATTTCTAATCTTGAAAAAAATCAAGAATTAAAATCTGTATTGCTGGAAGAAACACCCTGGGTCCGTGAAGCACAAAATGAAGCAGAGCAAAAGAAAAGAATTGCATTGTTATTTGATTTGCAAAAAATGTCAGACGAACAACAGAAAGCGTTTGATAAATTGATACAGATGCAGACACCAAACGGCGGCTTCACTTGGTTTCCCGGAATGCCCGATAATCGTTACATCACACAACATATTGTAGCAGGCTTTGGCCATCTCGCAAAATTAAATGTACTGAATATTAAAGACAATCCGAAGATTAATGATATACTGCAAAAAGCACTTGCTTATCTGGATGACAGATTAACGGAAGATTTGGTAAGTATAAAAAAATACGACAAAGATTACCTGAAAAATAATCATTTGTACTACGATAATATTCACGCATTATATGCTCGATCATTTTTCGATAACAAGATTGATAAAAAAAATCAGGAAGCATATGATTATTTTATCAAACAGGAAAAAGATTATTGGTTGAATCAGGATTTATATTCGAAAGGAATGATATCACTGACATTACAACGCAATAAAGAAAAACCAACAGCAGATAAAATTATTATATCCTTAAAACAAAATGCAATCAACAGCGAAGAACTTGGTATGTACTGGAAAGCAAATGAAACAGGCGGTTGGTACTGGTATCAGGCACCGGTGGAAACCCAGGCATTGTTAATTGAAGCATTCCACGAAGTGGCAAACGACAATAAATCCGTTGATGAAATGAAAGTATGGTTGCTGAAACAAAAACAAACTACTTCATGGAAATCTACAAAAGCAACGGCAGAAGCATGTTATGCATTATTACTGCAGGGAAAAGACTGGACAAAATCTGAGCAGTTGGTAGAGGTAACAATAGACGATAAAAAAATTGATCCTCTTGCGATGGGTGCTACTGTAGAGCCAGGTACTGGTTATTATAAGATAAGCTGGAAAGCAGAAGAAATGAAACCTTCGATGGCAAAAATCCAGTTGAAGAAAAAAGATAAAGGTCCGGCCTGGGGAGCCATGTACTGGCAGTATTTTGAAGATATAGATAAGATAACAGGTGCAACAACAGCATTGAAATTATCTAAACAATTATTCAAAGAAGAAAATACGAATGAAGGTAAAAAACTGATTACTATCACAGATAAAACACCGTTACAGGTTGGTGATGTGGTGAAAGTAAGAATAGAATTACGCACCGACAGAAATATGGAATACGTGCACATGAAAGATATGCGTGCTGCAGGTTTTGAACCAACGAATATTTTATCGCAATACAAATATCAGGATGGTCTTGGTTATTATGAAACTACTAAAGACGTGGCGACACATTTCTTTATGGATTGGATGCAGAAAGGGGTGTATGTTTTCGAATATTCCATGCGTGCTACTATTGCAGGAAATTTCTCAAACGGCATTACAGAAATAGAAAGTATGTATGCATCGGAATTTAAATCACATTCTAAAGGAGAACGTGTAACGATTGTGAAGAAATAACGAATACTAAATATAAACTACCAAATAATAAGTATTTTATATAAATAATTTTTCTTTGGGTATATTTGGCAGTACTTTTGTTACAGACAGAATAAAATAATTTATGAAAAAGATAATCCTGATTTTGACATTAACCACTTTAGCATTTACTTCCTCTTTTGCAAGAGAAGAGACATCTCCGAAAAAAAGAACTTAGCCGGTTTCACCGCCGGGTTTTCCCTTAACACAATGGGCTTACAAAAAGATTCCAGATATAGCGACAGCAAAAATACAGTTAAACCGGGTGGTACATTCGGCGTAAGTTTTGAGCATCGTACTAAGAAAGTGTTTGCATTTGAAATAGGATTGAATTATGCCAACAGAGGAACGCAGCAAAAACTAGAAGATCCTAATTTAAACAGATCTTTTTACAGATTAAACTTTCATTCAATCGAATTGCCGGTTATTGCTAAATTCTATATTGGCAAGAAAAAAATATTCAACATCAACGTAGGTGGTTTTGCATCCTATGCTTTTAATGTTCAGTCCAGAACAAAAATTGATTTGAAGGATAACAGCATTTTTAAAGACACAGATGAAAGAGAAAATAATCTTTTAAAAAATCATAACGATAAAGACGTAAACGGCAACCGTCCTTTCAGACCTTATGATGCAGGCGTGAATGTTGGTTTTGAATTTGTTTCTAAAATGGGTTTGGGTGTGGGAGCACGTGTACAACAAGGTTTTATTGATTTTACAAACTCTAAATATATTGTTCCTCTTGACGATAAAAAAGTATATCATACTAATGGTATTATCTACGCATTATTTAAGATATAAATAAAACAATTCTTATAACCATGAGAATTAAGCTGCCCGCATTTGCGGGCAGCTTTTTGTTTTAACACTAAAAAAATACAGAATCCTGTTAACTAATAACTAATAACTGATAACTTTATAGAATGCAAGTTGAAATAGAAAGAGTAAACAATAAAGTTCACCTACAAGCAAAAAATGAACAAGGCGTGGTTGTACACATGGATGGTTCACCTGACATTGGCGGTCAGGACTTAGGCGCGCGACCCATGCAGTTGGTGTTGATGGCATTAGGCGGTTGTACAAGTATGGATATGCTGTCTATGTTGTCTAAGATGCGCGAAGAGGTGAAAAGCTATAAAGTAACGGTAGAAGCAGAACGTGCAACTGAGCATCCGATGGTGTTTACTAAAATTCACGTTCATTATATTTTAGAAGGAAAATTAAAAAAAGAAAATGTTGAAAAAGCGATAGCACTTTCTATGGATAAATATTGCAGCGTAACACACATGCTGAATAAAACAGCAATTATTACACACAGCTATGAAATTCACTAAAGTCATCTCGAACAGTGAGAGAACTTATACAAGATTTCTCCTGTCGTCGAAATGACAAGAAACCGAAACAAATGAAAAAATACAAACACTTCGCTACTAACGCCATTCGAACACAACATGAAAGCGGATTCCGTGAACACAGCGTTCCCTTATACCTGACTTCCTCCTTTACATTCGATGATGCAGAACAGGCACGCGCGTTATTTGCAGATGAATATGTCGACAATATCTATTCGCGTTTCTCCAATCCGAACGTTAATGAGTTTGTAGAAAAAATGTGCGTGCTGGAAGGAACAGAAGATGGCTTCGGAACGGCAACAGGTATGGCTGCTGTATTTGCATCACTAATGACTTTCTTAAAAGCAGGCGATCATGTGCTTGCATCTTCTGCATTGTTTGCGTCTTCCACAAGGATCATAAAAGAATTTTTACCGAAATGGAATATTGAATATTCGTTCTATGATATCAATAAACCGGAGACATGGGAAAGTATGATTCAGCCAAATACAAAAATGTTGTTTGCAGAAACACCGTCCAATCCCGGTTTGGTTTTAATAGATATGGAACACTTGTGTGCGCTTGGTAAAAAACATAATTTATTAGTGAATGTAGATAATTGTTTTGCCACGCCATACCTACAGACACCTGCAAAATATGGTGCTGACATCATCACGCATTCCGCTACCAAATTTATTGACGGACAAGGCCGCGTTTGCGGCGGAGTTGTTTTAGGCAGTGCAGAATTGATGAAAGAAGTGCGCGCATTTTGCAGACAAACAGGACCGGCAATGTCACCGTTCAATGCATGGGTTTTATCCAAAAGCCTGGAAACATTACACGTTCGCATGGACAGGCATTGCGAAAATGCAATGGCATTAGCACAATGGCTGGAAACAAATGAGGAGATTGAAAAAACAATTTATCCGTTTTTACCATCACATCCGCAATATGAATTAGCAAAAAAACAAATGACACAAGGCGGCGGCGTTGTTACCTTTATTGTAAAAGGCGGCATCGAACGCGGACGAAAGTTTTTAGACAGTTTAGAAATGTTTTCACATACTGCGAATCTCGGTGATTGCAGAACAATTGCCACGCATCCTGCATCTACCACGCATTCTAAAATAGAAGAGAGTGTACGGGAAGCGGCAGGAATATTTGGCGGCACGGTGCGCGTGTCTGTTGGCCTGGAGCACATCGATGATATTAAAACGGATATTGCACAAGCATTGGAGAAGAGTAAATAATAGGATGTGGGTAAGCTAAAAAATCCGGTAATTTATTTGTTCTTATTATGTCTTTGCGAAATATTAATGACTTCGTATTGCCGCAATATATTTGGTCCATATGTAAGTCCGGTTATTTTAATTTTGATTTCAATTTTTATCGGCATTTTTCCATTGTATATTTTTTGGTCTGAAAAAACAGAACCGGTTATTACTTTTTCTCCTATAAGAAATAAATATTCTTTTTATGCAATCGGAACACTTTTAGGATTTCTCCTTTTGTTTTTGTTTGTTCCGCGTGGCGGAATTATTAATATTTATAAATGTTATTTAGTTGATTCTCACTTCTCGGATATTATTCCGACCATACAGGTAATGTGCCGTCGGTTATTGAGTCACCAGCCAATATATGTTCCTATTGAGGAATTTGGTTATCATTTGTCTGCCACTTATTTACCGTTCATGTGGTTGCCCTACACGCTTGCAGAGAAATTTCATTTTGATTACAGATGGATAACACTTGCAATCTGGTGTATGACAATAATCGTAATCATATTTGCAACTATAAAATCAAAGTCCGGTGTTTTTGTTTTTCTTTTATACGGATTGTTGTTGCTGACATTAACGGAAAAAAATTCTGAGATTTTAGGCTGGTCTGTGGAGACAATGAATGGTGCTTATTATTCCATTCTCGCACTTTCCTTTTTTTCAAAAAATAAATATTTAAAAACTTTTGGTTTAGGAATTTGCCTGCTGTCAAGATATTCTGTAGTGTTGTTCATTCCTTTATATTTTATTGTAGAATGGTATAATAACGGAATAAAGAAGACATTCGTGTTTGCACTATTATTGCTTGTATTTTTATCGGTATTTTTAATTCCTTTGGTAAAAAATAACTGGATAGAATTATACAACGGCTACAAATATTACGGAAAATCCGGTTTAGGTGCATGGACAAATCTGGATGCAAGCGGACTGAAGGTTAATATCTTTAATGGCAATGGATTTACATCTTGGATTTATAGTTTTAAAGATGGCAGTATTGAGGAAAGGTTTGCATTTGCTAAAAGTTTGCACTTGATTCTTGTTTCATCCACAACAGTTTTACTGGCCGCGGTTTATTATAAGTTTAAAAATAAGGTGCATTACAAACTCTATTTATTATGTGGTCTGAAGATTTATCTGGCTGTTTTTTATGGATTTATCCAGGTTCCTTATTATTACTTGTTTGTTGTTCCGGTAATGTACAGTCTGGCAATGCTGCTGATTGTAAATAATCTACATCATAATAAAGGAAGGCAATTTGAGTCGGAATGAGGCAAAACAGTCGTAAATACTGCCTTTTCAATTAAATTATCGCCAGATGTCTAAAATTTAAAATAATTATTTATCTTTGCCCTCTCAATTTTCAGGTGCGGTAGCTCAGTCTTCCGATAAACATCGGAATAAAGTCAGAGCAAAGGACAAATAAGTCCTTTTTAAGAATAAACTTAAAAAGAAAATGGTGCGGTAGCTCAGTCGGTAGAGCAAAGGACTGAAAATCCTTGTGTCGGCGGTTCGATCCCGCCCCACACCACAAACAACTTTTGTAATGCGTTGTAGGTCAAAAACTTACAACGCATTTTTGTTTTAAAAATAGCTTTACGGGATACTTTTTGACAATTCTGTATAATTTGATTCCGAGATTTTCTTAGGACAAAAAAAATAGCCACTTACGGTGGCAAATCGGCACGGTGCCTCTGTTTCTTATGTGGCCGACTCCATATTTAATAATAGATATTATAAGGATACCTTAACAAATAACCTTTTTATATAACCGTTTTGCTCAATAGCTTTTACTGTCAGACTAAGTTTGTCTGCACCCGGGTCCTGAAATACCTTACAATGATGTTTCTTTATATAACCGATAGCTAAATTGTCTTTAAATGCCTTTACTGCATCTTTGTCATATTCATTTGTAGGTTCTAATTCAAATCTCAATGTATCCTCAATTTGAATACTGCCTTTTTCCAATTCATTTAATGATAAAGATGCTATCTCTGTCAAAAAATGTAATTTTGGAACTAATTTATATTCAGCTAAAAATTCAAAATTATCAGTTGGTACTAATCCTTGAGTTTTGCCTAATAAATAAAATTTGTCATTAGCTTTTTCTTTATCTACTTCCCAGAATTTAAAAAAGGTATCAACATCTGGTCTATCTGATTTCATCAATCTTTGACCAAATATTTCAGCTACATTTCCATTGTAAGTTTTGTTCAAATCCTGGAATTCTGTATAAGGTGTAAATCCTTGAGTTTTTTGTAATTCAATCGCATCAGCACTATATTTAAAGATGTGTTTTCCCTCTAGTGTTTTTTCTAAAATACCAACAGATACACGTCTGTGACCTGCACCTTTTCTCCAAACGAGATGTATTTTATCAAATTCTATCACCGAGTAAGTCTTTTAATTTTTGGAACCGCAAAGATACAATTTTTACAATTATTATTTTTCGATTTGCCGGGATGCGATACTCATTCCATTTTTCAGGTAAATCCTTATCTAAGTTCTCTAAAATTATTGAAATTAAAGAATCATCCCAGTTAGATAAGAACATTTCCGGTTTGCTTATAGTTTCAATATACGAAAATTTAACAAGATTTTCAATTAGTTCAAAATGATTTAACTTTACTTTATTCCAGTGTAATTCTGCAAATCCCTTATTAATATACTTATGTAAACCAATATCGTCATTTAATAGTTGTTCTACTCTTTCATCTGTTAATTCACGAGCTAATGAACTGCCACTATCATAAATTGGTGCAAAGGAATTAATATTTGTAAAAAGCAACTCAGCTTGTTTTGCTTGGGGTTTTATATCTCCTTTCTTAAAATCTACATATACTCCTAATATCTTTCTAATTAACCAAGGTGCTTTTTTAATTTCATCTTCTTTAATGCCTTTTATTTCTTCTGTCAGGGCATTTATGTGCTGACCTAAAGCATTAGATTTTCCTAAAAATGCCCAATTCTCTTGATGCCTGTCTGTGTTTCCAATAATAGCATCAAATAATAAAGTCTGAATAAAAAATTTCCAGTAATCTTTTAACTTAAAATAATCAAGAACACTTTCTAATAATTGAAAGGTATATTCTTTTCTCGAAGCATAGTTTTCGGGAATAAAATCTTCGTTTAATGCAGTCATATAGCGACCTATTTCGACAAGTTGTATATCATCCGTTGCGTTCATTTTTGGGCTTAGACAACCTATTTCATTGCCACATATTGCAATGTCGTAACGCAACATATTTAATCCTAAATTTTTGCCTAATTGATAGGCTATAATTTCATTCCAAAATTCATATTTGTATTCTTTTATAATATTCCCTTTTTCATCTTTTTTTCTTTCAGAACATTTAAAATAATATTCAGATCCGTCAGGTGCTTGTAAGATTTTCTTTGCACGTGTTCCTCCACTACTATACCATGATAATTCCTGCCAATCAGATGCATCGAAAAATTTTATGTCTATTTCCGGTTCGCTCATTTGAATTATAAAGTAAAAGCATTTTCAATATTACCTGATTCAATTGTCTTAAAATTAGCCATAAGGTCAAATTTAAAATTTTGAGAAATAAACCAGGTACATTCAAAATAAATGAAATAATGTTCTATAATATTTCTAGAATCTTTACTGTTAAATACGACTTCTAATTCGTCATCCTCTTTGAATTCAATTATTTTATCAAACGCATCTGATTCATTTAACCTGTTACAAAGAATTGTATTATTAATCTTAAACTCCGGTAATTTATGAGTATAGCTTAAAGAGGGTTCACCAATATACATTATTGCTTTTTTCTTACCCTTATTCTTTCTGTGTAAAATCCAGTAATTATCCAGTTTAGAAATATCCTTAACTGAACAAGTACAAAATTTTATTTTATCAGATACGGTACACATAATTCTAAATAATTAAAAAGTGAATAAGTTGCCTAAGCAACTTATTCGGATGAAAATGCCTCTGTTTCTTATGTGGCCGGCTCTAACTCTATTTTAAAGATAATACTATTTTATAACATGAAATTCAAATTTACTCATTTGCGTTTATGGTATTAATTATTCTCAATTATTGCAATACTCAAATCTATTTATTGTTATTCATTGTGTTCGTGAATAAAAATTTATATGTTTATTTTTCTTGTTCGATAATTTTAATTTCCTCCACGCTTAAATCATACAGCTTATAAACCATGTTGTCTATTTCCTTATCGGTTTGGGAAATGGTTTGCTGTATGCTGTTGGCTTTGGTTTGTTGTTCTGTAAAGTATTCCATTAGTTCGGCTTGTTCTGAAATAGACAATTTAATTTTTTGCTTTTCCAGTTCTTTACAGAGATCCTTAAATGTAAGTTCGTTCCAGTTTCCGAGTTTGGTGTTTATAGTGATACCTGAATAACGGCTTTGAATTAGTTTTATGAAATTTCCTTTTATGTTTTGCAGTTCTATGTTTTTTGTAAGCATGATATCTGCTTTTTCAATAAATGGTTCTTGGTCAAATATTGAAATCTGTTTTATTGGTAGTTTTTTTAAATTAATAATTTTTACTTCTGCAAAAGCTTTTCCGATTTCTGGAACAATAATTCTATATAGAAAATTTAAAAATCTGCTATTTAATAGCGAAAGAATATACTTTGTCGAGAATTTTTTATTGTTTACAGAAAGCGTATGAATTGTGTCTAAACAGAATCTTTTTTTATTATCATAAGAAACAAATAAATGGTCTGAAGTTCTTCTGATTATTAATTTCTCATCAACTAAAAATTTTTCTTCATTTGTGTTGCTCCAAAGTTCTTTTTTATTAAATAATACAAATGGTATATTATCTGAGGTAAAATATTTTGTAAAATCTTTACCTGTAATAAGTGGTTTATATCTTTCATCTATTTGTATTTCGCTTATAAATTTTTCGTTATTCCCTGTTTTAATCCCATTGTAAAATTCAAATGTTTTATCACTTAATGGTAATGAATTATTAAATGATTTAAACCAAATATTTATATTGTCAGAAAATAAGAATTTATAGTCTGGTATTTTTGAAAATGCAGATTGATTAATTAATGTTGGTGAAATATTTTCAAATAAATCTTTATTCAAAATATCCATTAGTTTTACTTGATTATCAAATATTGTTTTCTTTATTACAGGAATTGAGGTAAAACCCATTTCTGCATCTTCAAATACCTTGTATCTTAAATTAAGTATTGATACAATCTTAGTTGAATTAATCAGGTAATTTCTAAAATCTTTGAAATAAAAATTTGTATGATAAGTATTTGGAACTATATAAGAGATAAAACCATAGTTATTTAATAATTCAATTCCCTTTTCAATAAATATTAGATAAGAACTAACCTTATAACCTGCTGAGATTGGATAGTTTTCTTTTAAAAAATTTGTACTTTCCTCATCATGAATTTGTTTAGCACCAAGTGCAAAAGTAATATACGGTGGATTCCCAATCACCACATCAAATCCTCCACGCTCAAATATTTCTTTAAATTCTGTTTGCCAACTAAACGCTTTTTCACCTGCTATGGTTTTGTCATCTATTAAGCTATTGCCACATTTAATATTATTGTTTAAGCTGTTTAGTTTTCGTCCTTTCCGGGCGGTGCGCAACCATAAACTTAAACGTGCAATTTCTACACTTTCCTCATTCAAGTCCACACCAAAAATATTGTTTTCCAGAATTGCTGTTTCGTGGTCAGGCAATACAAAACCGTGTCCTAAGAGTTGCGCTCTTAGTTCGTCAATACTTTTGTGTTCTTGTATTAGAAATTCCAATGCCTGATTTAAAAACGCACCACTGCCACATGCTGGGTCAACAATTGTAATTTGCAATAACCAATTTTGATAAATATCTAATTTTTGTAATAGTTCTATTTTCTTGGCTTTGCGTTTGTCAGGTGTATAGTTGTCGGCAATTACTTCAAATTCGTTACGCTTTTCGGTACACAAAGCACCCACTGTATTTTCTACTATGTACTTTGTTATATATTTAGGTGTATAGAAAACACCATCTTTTTTGCGTTTGGTTTTTGTTTTGTCAATTTCCTTTCCCTCAATTTCGGCTTGTATTTCTTCAATATCATTCAACGAATGTTCAAAGATATGTCCCAGAATATTTACATCTATTTCGGTGTCGTAATCGTATTTAGCTAAAACAGGTGTATAGTTTTGAAGTATGTTGTCAGAAATAGAAATAGTATCTAAAATTTCATCCGGTGCGAATAAGCCACCATTATACCCAAACACTTCATATTTATCATTCTTAAAGCCCTCATTCAGATAAGTAAAGTGTTTTTTAAAACGACTGTATAGCGGACTGTAAGCATCTAATTTTTGCAGGTTTTCAAATTCGTCCAGAATCGTTTGCACTGTATTGGCTTGTAACAAACCTCTGTCTTCAGCAAATAAAATAAAGAGGATTCTGTCTATAAGCTTTTGCGACTTTTTGAAAAGAATTAATTTATCGTATTGCGGATTGAGTTGTACAATATCAGTAAATAGTTTTCGCTTAAAATCAGAATAGTCTTTATAGAGTTGCTTTGTTACATTTATCTCTTTTACAGTAGAGGCTTTTTTTATAGTTTCCGGCAGATCTGATAAGAGGTTGCTGTATTGTAAACACAAATACAATAAATCAAATCTTTCCGCTGTAAGCGTAAACAAATCGAATTCCTCAAAGTCTATTGCATTATCTATATAGAAACGCAATTTCTCAAAGTTGGAAATTATAATGTATTTGCAATTCTTTTGGTTGTTCTTATATCCGAAGGCTTGTCCGGTAACGGTGCTTAAATCAGTGGTATTGGTTCCTTTTAATTCTATTACAGCTATAACATTCCCGGCTTTTAAAATGGCACCGTCCGCCTTTTTGCTGTCAGTTTCGTTCTTTTGTTCTGTCTGCAGGTTAAAGTTTGGTTGTGGATTTTTGGTGTAACCCAAAACATCCACAAATAAGTCTATCAAAAATTCTCCCTGATATTGTTCCTCTTTGCTGTCTCTTATATGTTGCTGAATAGTTGGATTGTGAAAATGGTTTTTGAATAAAGTATATGCTTTTGCCACCTCGTTTTTATCGAGTTGCTTTAAATATTGATTGAGTACAGATTTTTGAAAGAGTGCCATGTTTGGCTAAAATACAAAAGATAGAGTAAGTTTTATATATTTGTATTGCCAGTTTAGAGACTTGGCGGAGCCTAATCAGCTCCGAGCCTTGTCGTATGACTGGTTTCTTTATTTGTATCGGGAAAGATTATTAAAAAAACAGCAACTACAAGAGTTGCTGAGTACTATAATTCTAAAATTACAGTGACATTGAGGAATTGACTTAACCTCGCTTCCTCCAAATAGAAAATATTGTCGTCTATGTGGAAGATTCGATATTAATATCTAGGTAAAGTTAAGTGTTTAATGTTGATTTGTATATTTACATTGACGGCGCGGGAAACCAAGCCGACGATATGTAGCAGTCTTAGGACTGCAATTTTATTTAATAGCAAATTTTTGGAAACGGGTATATTTTTCTTGACTTCCTTCACAGTTTTGTACTTTTGAAGGGTGAAGAAAATATTTTACAAACTGACTGTTTTTATTTTAATTGTTCTAGGGTACACTTTCTGGTCTGATTATAACAGGGCAGAGTCAACAGTAAATGTCTTTCCCAGATATGTAATTGGGGATGTTGAAGAGTTTGGAAAAAATACCGGCAAAGGGAATATAATTGCACTTTCTCCCTATCTGCACACCTATGATTTTTCATCTAAAGAAACATTCTGCAATATGCTGCATTACTATCTCAGTTTTGCACAGCGTAAAAATTTATTGAATGATTCTACCATTATTGTTTTGCCGGAATATATAGGAACATGGCTGGTGGTGTCAAATGAAAAAAGAAGTATTTATGAAGACACTTCATTAGAAGATGGTATGAAAACAGTAGTGCTTTCAAATCTTGGAAAATTTACAAAAGCATATTTGCAGTCTCATTCAAAAGATAAAACCAAAGAAGCAATTTTCAGGATGAAAGCCTACCAAATGCGGGATGTTTACCAGGCTGCATTTTCCGGACTGGCAAAAGAATTTCATGTAACAATTGTTGCAGGTTCTGTGGTGTTACCTGAACCGATTGTCAGAAATGGAAATATTGAAATAACTAATTCAGGAAAACTCTATAATGTCTCTGTAGTGTTTGATGCAAACGGAAAAGTGATTGCACCATTGACAAAAAAGATATTTCCGATAGAAGAAGAAAAGACATTTATCTGCGGTGCAGATAAAAATGAATTACCGGTTTACAAAACAGCAGCAGGTACTTTAGCAGTCTTGATTTGTGCCGATTCATGGTATGCTTCCTCTTATAAATCATTGAAAAATAAAAATGCAGATGTATTGGCAGTTCCGTCTTTTGTGTCAGGAAATGATACATGGTCAAAAAAATGGAAAGGGTATAACGGTGCAGCAATGCCGTCAGATGCAGATAAGAATGATATCGGGCAACTTACAGAACATGATGCATGGTCGAAATATGCAATGCCGGGAAAAATAAAATCAACGAAAATAAAAACCGGCGTGAATGTTTTTCTGCGTGGTGATTTATGGAATCTCGGTTCTGACGGACATACATTGATTTGGAATAATGATGCACCGGTTGAATCAAAAGACATAACAGAAAAAACAGGCTCACTTATCAACGTCTGGTTGTAATATGTCAACGCAGACACCGTAAGGAATCTCGCGTAAATTACTAACTTCGCCAAAGAATTTAACCACTTGAGTACCGTAAAAAGATTAGCAACCGACACAGCAGCTTATGGCGTTAGCAGCATTCTGGCGCGACTGATAAATTTCTTATTCGGTTTCTTAATCATCAAATATATTTCACAAGCGGAATTCGGAACCTTCACCAATTTTTACGCATACGCAGGTTTTATTTTAGTGGTGTTAACACACGGAATGGAAACCGCATTTTTTCGTTTTGTCAATAAAGAAGAGAGCAAGGAGAAAGCATTTTCAACCGCTTTCTATTCTATACTTTTTGTGGTGATATTATTTATTTTACTCGGTTATGTTTTCCAGCAATCTATCGGTGATTATGTAAAAGAACCGACCTTGTATGTTCGGTTTTTTGTTTGGATGATGGCGTTTGATACATTAGCTGCAATTCCGTTTGCATCATTAAGAAAACAAGGCAGACCTGTTGCTTTTGCGACATTAAAAGTGATGAATATTTTGTTGTTTATTGTGTTCAACATTTTATTTTTTATGATACTGCCGAGGCTCAGTTATTCTCTGCCGTTTTCTAAGGTTTCGCATATTTTTATTGCCAATATTCTTGCAAGCATCATTACATTTTTATTTTTATTAAAACAATTAAAACAACTCAGATTTACCTTAGATGTTTCGTTATATAAAAAAATGCTTTGGTATGCAATGCCAATCATGCTTGTTGGTTTTGCAGGAATGATAAATGAAGTATTGGACAGAATTATCATGACACGCTTGCTTCCCGGCAGTGTAATTGAAAATAAGATTCAGTTAGGTATTTATGGTTTCAATTATAAATTCGCGATGCTGGTCACCATGTTTCTACAGGCATATCGTTTTGCTGCAGAACCTTTATTTTTTAAACACGCCGAAAAATCAGACAGTAAAACAATTCTGGCGACAACAATGAAATACTACACGATTTGTGTGTGTTTTATTTTCCTGTCAATCGTATTATTCCTTCCGTTAATTCAGTATTTGTTCATTTTATATTCACCAAAGTCAGCTGCCTATTTTGTCGGTGCGGATATCATTCCGATTTTGTTGCTGGCAAATATTTGTCTCGGAATTTATTTCAATATTTCTACATGGTACAAGGTTACCGATAAAACATATGTAGGTGCGATTATCTCCATCATTGGTGCAATTATTACAATTGTGATGAATGTAATCCTGGTGCCAAGAATAGGATATTTTGGCGCCGCCTGGGCAACGCTGGCATGTTATGTTTCTATGGTCATAATCGGGTATGTTACAGAGCAAAAATATTATCCGATTCCTTATGATTACAAACGCATACTCTTTTATTTATTCTTTGCATTAGGATTGTTTCTTGTGTTAAAATATGCAATATTCCCCGTGAAGCTGACATTGCTATTAAATACCCTGATTGGATTGTTTTTTCTGTGCGTTTATCTTTCTGTGGCTTATTTATTGGAAAGAAAGAAATCTTAATTACATACAAAAAATCTCCTTATATTTGAAGTAATAATCGATACTCACTGATGTATTTATTTATACTTGAGTACGCACAGCTAAAAAATAAAACATAAATGAGCAGGAGTAATTTGCGCATTATGCAAATTCATTTATGCCATTTAAAAACAATTAAAATAATCAGATGAAATTAAAAATTGTAAATACATCAGATAATCCGCTGCCGGAATACGAAACCACAGGCTCTGCAGGGGTAGATTTACGTGCGCAGTTACAGGAGCCGGTAATGTTAAAACCATTACAGCGTGCATTGATACCAACAGGTTTATATATTGAATTACCGGATGGCTGCGAAGCGCAGGTGCGTCCGCGCAGTGGTTTGGCACTTAAAAAAGGTGTTACGGTTTTAAATTCTCCCGGAACTATTGATTCTGATTACCGTGGTGAAATAAAAGTTATCATGATTAATTTATCCAATGAAACTACGGTCATCAACACAGGTGAACGAATTGCACAATTAATCGTATCTAAGTTTGAAAAAGTTGCTTTTAAAGAAGTAGACGAACTGAATGAAACCAAGCGCGGAGAAGGTGGTTTTGGTCATACAGGCGTGAAATAGCTTCAGATTCATGCTAAAAAAGGTTAATTCTATTGATTTTTGAATGTGTACAGGCTTAAAACTCTTATCTTAGAATAGAAACAATTCTCTAAACTAATTAACTAATATTTCAAACTTGAGAAATAAAATTTTTATACAGAAACTGTTATTGTTTGTTTTGCTTTTTTCAGTTGGCACTTTTACTTCTTATGCAAAAAAAGATAAAAAAAACAAACACGATAAATCATCTGCAAACACTCCTGTTACAAAAAAAGACGTAGAAGAACAGGCTATCTTTATCGGTGCGATGCAATCCTATTTGCTTGGTAACTCTCAGGAAGCCATTGCAAAATTTACTGAAGTACTAAAAAGAGATCCTAAAAATGATGCAGCATTATATGAGTTAGCTAAAATTGCATTCGAATCTGGCAACATGGATAAGGCAATTGATTTTGCACAAAATGCCATCAAAATAAATCCATACAACGAATATTATTACCAATACCTTGCGGAAGCAAAAGGGGAAAAACAGGATTTTGAAGGTGCTTCTAAAGTGTATGATGCATTGATAAAAATAAAACCAAAAGAATACGATTATTATTATGACTGGGCTTATATGTTATCAAAGTCCGGAAGATATAAAGAAGCTATTGATGTATATAACCAGCTGGAACAAAAAACAGGTGTGCAGGAAGAATTGATTTTTCAAAAACAACCCTTATTTATCAAATTAGGAAAGATAGATGAATCTGTAAACGATATTGAAAAATTAGTAAAAATGTATCCTTCAGATACCCGTTATATAGGTCTGATTGGAGAAGTATACCAATCCAATAAAATGTATGATAAAGCTATACAAGCATACAATCGCATTTTAGCTATTGATCCTAATAATGCGGAAGCATTACTGGCGTTGGCGGAAACCTATAAAAAGAAAGGCGACGAGAACAAACACGATGAATATATTCAGAAAGTGTTCAACAATAAAAATATCGATATCGATTCAAAAATTATGACTTTCATTCCATACATTGAAAGATTAACAAAAGATTCTACAATGCGTGATGAGGTAATGAAAATGGCAGATATGATTGTAGCTGCTCATCCAAATGACGTGAAAGCGACCACGGCGCGTGCAGATGTGTTATATAACACAGGAAAGAAAAAAGAGGCACAGACAGAATACATCAAAGCAATTAATATGGGTATTGATGTACCTCCTACCGTTTGGACACAATTATATATTTTGAATGTAGAACTGGAAGATTACGATAACCTGATTTTATATTCTAAAAGAGGGATTGAGAAAAACCCGAAAGATCCGTTTGGGTATCTTTACAACGCAATTGCCCATCAGCAAAAAAAGAATTACAAAGATGCGTCCGATGTATTGTTAAAAGCATTCGGTTTTCAGAAAGCGTATAATGATGATATTGCTTTATTTACGCCGCAATTAAAATTGCAGATGTTGATTACGCTCGGCGATATTTCATTTGAATTAAAAAATTATGACCGTTCAGATAGTTCTTATGAAGCTGCACTGGAAATAGATCCCAATAATGCTACGGTGCTTAATAATTACGCTTATTATCTTTCTGAAAGAGATGATAAACTGGAGAAAGCAGAGCGCATGAGCAAGAAATCCAATTTACTGGCAGACAACAATTCTGCATTCATAGATACATATGCATGGATTATGTACAAAATGAAAAATTACAAAGAAGCATTGGATTGGATGGAGCAAGCCATGGAATTGAAGGATGCAAAAGAACGTCCCGAATTGCTCACACATTACGGTGATATTTTATCTAAGCTCGGTCAGACAGACAAGGCTATTGAACAATGGGAAAAAGCATTGCAAAAAGGCGGCGATAAAATTGCCCTTGAGAGCAAGATTAAAAACCGAAAAATCAATTAGAATCTTTATTAGCAATGCTAAATTATCTAAATGAAAAGCAACAACAGATTCATTCATAAATTTCTATTTGCAGCCTTTGTGCTGCTGGCTTTATCAGGTTGCCATCATACAAAATCGGTTACAAAATCGGTAGTTACACAAACACAGGAAACTCCTATACTTACACCTGCTGTAGATGGGAATGTATCATCGTTGTTAAAGCATTTAAAGAACAATGAACTGCCATTTACAGAGTTAGCTGCGAAGATGAAAACGAAAGTTTCCTCACCCAATTTAAATCAGAGTTTCACTACTAACATTCGTTGGAAAAAAGGGGAGAAAATCTGGTTGTCAATGTCTATTATTGGGATTGAAGGAGCGCGTGTTTTAATTACGAAAGACAGCATAAAAATAATGGATAAAATAAACAACAGATATATTTTAAAACCTTTGTCTTTCATAAAACAAAAAACATTAGTGGATTTGTCATTTTCAGACATTGAGAACCTGTTGTTAGGTCAGCTGATTTTTGTTGATTCAACAAAAGCAAAGTTTGCGGACAATGCCACGAATATTGCAATAAATTCAGATGGGGCGCGTTTTCTGACTAATGTCATTTTTGATAAAACGACCAAAAATCCGACATCCGTTTTCGTAACAGATAAGATGTATGCGCAGACGATAGATGCCGCTTATACAAATTATCAGCCACAGATTGGAAAATCATTTTCTATGGACAGAGAACTAAAAATGAAAAATGGTGCCGAAGTATTTGAAATGATAGCAAAATTTCAAAGCATAGAAATAAAACAAAATTTAGAATATCCGTTTTATATAAACCCGGGCTACAGCATTGAAAAATAAGAATGAAATATTGAGATTACCGTCATTGCGAGTGAGGAACGAACGTGGCAATCTGTTCAGGTGTTTCATATTGTTCGTTATTTGCAGTGTAATTTCGTTCTCTTCTTTTTCGCAGGATAAAAAAGCTTCGCTGGAAGCGAAAAAGAAAAAATTGTTAGTCGAGATTGAGTTTACCCAAAAGTTACTGACCAAAACAAAAGCCTCAAAAGATGCTACTATGGCGGATTTACAGGCATTAACCAAACAAATAGAGCTTCGCCAAAAACTGATAAAAGAAGTAGAAGGTGAAATTGATTTATTTACAATGAAAATAAATCAGAATGTAGATTCATTAAAACAAAAAGAAGCACAGCTGTCAAAATTAAAAAATGAATATGCTGATGCTATTGTGCGTATTTATAAGTCACAGCGATTTGCAGATAAACTGTTATTTGTAGTAAATGCGAATTCATTTTCAGAAGCATTACGAAGGGTAAATTATCTCAGGAGATACGCCACTTTTCGCCAGCAGCAAGCGACTCAGATTATTGATAAAAAATCAGATATCAGCCAGCAGATTGCAAGCATTGATGCAAAGAAAAAAACCAAAGAACAGTTGTTGTCGGGACAAGTACAAGAGAAAGTACAACTGAGTAAAACGGTTATACAAAAGAACGTTGTTGTAAAATCATTGAAGCAAAAAGAAAAAGAATTACAAACTAATATTACCAAAAAACAATCCGAAGCTGCGAAACTGGACGCACAGATTGAATCCATCATTAAAAAAGAAATTGAGCTTGCAAGGTTAGCAGAAGAGAAAAAACAAAAAGAAGCTGCTGCAAAAATAGCTGCCGTGGAGGTTGTAAAAAAGAAAGCTGCAGAAGAGGCTATCAAAAAAGCAAAAGAAGCCGGAAAAGCTCCTGCCAAAGAAGATATTGAAACAGTAAATAAAAAGGTGGAGACTACTGTAAAATTAGGCAATACACCTGAATACGATCAATTGTCATCTAACTTTTTCGGCAATAAAGGCAAACTGCCCTGGCCTGTAGAAAAAGGCTTCATCAGCAAAGGATTTGGAAGATACACGGTACCCGGTTCTATCATTGTGATGGATAATAACGGCATTGATATCCGTACAGATGAGAGCAGCCCTGTGCGTTGTGTTTTTGAAGGCAAAGTGGTTGGGATTTTAAATAATCCGACATTTAAGAACGCTGTAATTATCAGCCATGGTGAATACTTTACAGTGTATTCAAAACTGGCTTCCGTGAATGTTGCAAAAGGACAAAAAATTTCTACCAAACAAGTAATAGGTTCGGCTTACACGGATGAAGAAAGTATAACAGAAATTCATCTCGAAGTCTGGAAAGGTGCTGCAAAATTAAATCCGGCTGACTGGATTTTCAAAAAATAGTCTCGATTGACAATGAACGATTAACAATGAAATTATCCGTAATTAAATCTACTTGCAGAACATCGTTAATTGTTAATCGTAAATCATTAATAAAAATCCTTTCTCTTTTCTCTTTATTCCTTATGCTCACTAGCTGCAAAGAAAATGACATGGCAAAAGTAAAAGCTATGTTTAATGAGAAAGATGCTGATGTGGAAGTTGCAGACAGTGTGAAATTTACGTATAAAGATGGAGCTTACATCAGAGCAGTTGTTACAGGAAAAACTATAAAACGCTACACCAAAACGCAAAATAAATTAGTGTTTTCAGATGGATTACTGGTAAAGTTTTATGAGCAGCTTAATCTGATTTCTGTCATGAAAGCTGATTATGCGGAGAATGATGATGCTGAACAAATGGTTAAAGTCAGCGGTAATGTGTATATGGAAAATTCGCGTTATGAAATCCTTGAAACGCAGGAACTGGCGTGGAATATCCGCACTAAAAAAATATTTACCGATAAACCGATAAAAATAAAAACAACCGATAATGTGATATACGGTGTTGGATTTGATTCAGACGAAGACTTCTCTAATTATACGATTCGTAAAGTAAATGGCATAGTTGCAGTAGATGATACTAAAGGATTTAAATAACAGAAACGTTATACGCTGGTTGATTCTGGCCATCGTCACACTGGTAATCCTGATTGTCAAAACAAGCCGCAATGGCTTTTTTCACGGCAAAGACTGGGTTTTATATTTGATTCTGCTTATCAGCATTTCGTTTGTAATTTACTACAGAGATAAAAATCGTACATCGTAAATCGTACATCGTACATTGTAATTTTCTATATTTACAAAGCAATGGTAATAACTATTTTCTTAATAATTCTCACACTGATATTTTCTGCCATATTCTCAGGAATAGAAATTGCATTCCTGTCAGCCAATAAATTAAAAGTAGAACTAAGCTATCAGCGTGGTACTTTATCAGGCAAAATACTGAATGATTATATTAAAAACCCATCTAAATTTATTGTCACTACACTTTTAGGGAATAACATCGCACTTATTTCATTTGGTATTTTATTTGCTTCGTTGATGAATGGATTTGTTTTTAAACAATATCTGGATCCTCAGTTTCTGTTAAATCATAAATTTTTAATGTTAGCCATACAAACAGTTATTTCTACTACGTTTGTTTTATTTCTTGGTGAATTTATTCCAAAAGTATTATTCAAGGTTTTTGCTGATACCATCCTGCCGATAATGGCTGTTCCGTTTAGAATAATTCACTGGCTGTTAACGCCGGGCGTTTTAATCATTACAGGATTGTCTTCCTTATTATTTAAGATTGTTGGTGTAAAAGTTTCTGAGCATGATATAGAATTTTCTTCAGTCGACCTGGAAAAGTTTATTAAAGATCATAATCAGACGGATGGTGAGGAGGAGGAGGAAGTAGACACCGAATTATTTGAGAATGCACTTTTCCTGAAAAAATTGCGTGTACGTGATTGCATGGTGCCGCGCCGTGAAATAACATCCATAGATATTAATAATTCTGTAGAGGAGCTTAAAAAATTAATTATAGAAACATATCATTCCCGTATTTTGATTTATGATGATTCTATAGATAAAATCGTGGGTTATATCCATCATTTTGATTTGCTGAAAAAACCGCAATCGATTCAGTCTATTTTAATTCCGATTAAAGTAGTTCCGGAAACCATGCACATTCAGAAATTGTTGAACGAATTCATCAAAGAAAATAAAAGCATTGCATGGGTGGTGAATGAATACGGAGGCACGGCAGGCATCATTACGCTGGAAGATATTCTGGAAGAGATTTTTGGAGAAATTGAGGATGAGTATGATAAAGATGAATTAGTCGGCAATCAATTATCAAAAAATGAGTTCATTTTATCAGGCAGACTGGAAATAGACCGTATCAACGAAGAATATAATTTAGATCTTCCCGAAGGCGACTATGATACGCTTTCCGGCTTCATTATTGACCATCACGAAACCATTCCGGAACAGAATGAAGTAATTGAAATCGGAAAGTATAGCTTCAAAATATTAGATGTTTCTGATACAAAAATAGAGACAGTGAAATTGGAAATTAACCAAAGTGCTGATAGTCAATAGATGAATATCAATTAAGTTGCATTAAATCCTTCATTTTCGCATTTTCAAATTATTACATTTTCAAATTAAATGCTATCTTTGCACTCTTTAAAATTCAAGATATTATATTATGGCAATAATTGGAAAAATCAGACAGCGCTCTTGGATTCTGGTGGGGTTTATAGCAGTAGCGTTACTTATTTTCATCGTTGAAGCAGCATTGGAAAGAAATTCACTTTTTAACGGCGGCGGCGGCGGAAAAAATACCGTGGGTACAATAGATGGTAATGCTGTTTCTGCAAAAGAATACAGTAAAGAGGTAAACAACTATCAGGACGGTTTAAAATTAATAAATCCGGGCATGCAGCTGGACGATCAGGTACAGGCGCAGATTCAGGAAGAAGTATGGAATACAGTGGCTGCAAGACAATTATTGGGAAATGCATATAAATCATTTGGTTTAGATGTATCTGCAGGAGAAATGGGGGAATTGTTATGGGGCGAACAGCCTCATCCTTTAGCACAACGTCTTTTAAGAAGACTGGCAGAAATAAAACCGGATATCGTTAATCAGCAGACAGGACAGTTAGATCAGGCAAAAGTAAAAAGCTATTTTAGCCAGTTAGATAAGATTGACCAGGAAAACAAAACAAACCTGCGTGAGCTGGATATTCATGTGGAGAAATTAATCCAGGATGACCAGATAAAACAAAAATATGCTTCTTTGGTAGCGCAGTCATTCTATATGCCAACATTTATGGCAAAGGACCTGATGAATTCAGGCAAAAGTGCAAAAGTGGCATTTGTAAATGTACCCTACACTTCATTACCTGATGATAAATATAAAATTACAGACGATGAAATAACAGCTTATCTGAAAGATAACAAAGCGAAATACGAACAGGAAGGAGCCCGTGTAGTAGATGTTGTTTCGTTTGACATTTATCCTTCCGCAGATGATACAACAGAAGCATTGTCCAAAATCAGCAAAATACGTGATGAGTATATTGCTTCTTTACCAAAGGATTCAGCGTACATTGCGCGTAATTCGCAACAAGGTGCTGAGGTGAATTTTTATTCTAAAGAAGATTTATTGCAAACGAAAAGAAATGCAGATACCTTATTTTCATTACCTGTAGGAACATTGACTAATGTATATAAAGAAGGTTCTTTCTATATGGTTACTAAAATCATCGACAGAAAAGCCGCACCGGATACCGTTCGCGCAGCGCAGATTATTATAGCAGCAGGAAAAGGAACAGATGACGATAAGAAATCAGCAAACATGGTAGCAGACAGTTTAATCAGAGTGATTCAGTCGGGTGCGAAGAATTTCGGACAAGTGGCTTCTGAAAGCTCTATCGACCCGAACACAAAAACAAAAGGCGGGGATTTAGGATACTTTACGAGAAACACAAAATTACCGAGAGAAGTGGATGATAAAGTGTTTTTTGGAATGACACCGGGACAGATTGCAAAAGTTGATTATCAGAATTATATCTTCATCATGTTATTGATAGATACTAAGGCTCCAAAAGTACTGACCAAATTTG
>JAYVPA010000087.1:0-6682 GCA_043757615.1 Sphingobacteriales bacterium
AACAAATAGATAAACCAATACTAAAATTCCGGTTATTCGTTTATCCTGGTACGATGCAGATTTACTTGTCCAGCGAAAACGCTGCTGTAAAAAATCTCCCAATGTGTACATCGGTTTTGTTAGTACGATGGAAGCTTTGTTTTTTAAAAAACGAATTTTTTCAGGATAACGTTGCGCAATTTTATAAACTAACAGCATATCATCACCGCTTGCTTTTTTATCAATATTCTGATAGCCGTTTACTTCCCCAAAAGCTTGTTTTTCATAAGCAAGGTTTGCACCATTAGCCATGTTGAACATTTTCATTTTCAATGAAGCTCCTGTGATTGCCTGCATGCCGCAAAAGTCTAGTGCCTGAAAATGCCGGAATCGTGTATTATCCTGATAATAACCAACAGGTGCAGCAATTAAAACACATTTCTCTTCTTCATAAAAAGATACAATGCTGTGAATCCAGTGCTGCTGCAATCGGCAATCCGCATCTGTGGTGATAATTAATTTTCCTGTTGCGATTTGCACTGCTGCTTCAATTGCTTTCTTTTTATATGCCTGCAACAATTCATCATCCGGAACTATTTCCCGTAGCTTATACACTTTGATATATGGGAATTGTTCAGCATACTTTTTACAAATACTATAAGTGTCATCTTCTGAAAAATCATCAATGATAATAACTTCCATTAACGCGACAGGATAAACCTGTTGTGTGATATCATACAGTAAGCAGCCAATGTCAGCGGCTTCATTTCTGGCCGGAATAATGATACTTACAGATGTAGAAGGATTTGCAGTTAATGTGTGTGTTTCTTTTATATCATTCCATTCATTTTTATAGGTCAGCATAATACTGATGTATAAAACGGTAAGTGAAAATGAAATGAATAAGAATACAAGCATTCGCCGTTATTTTGTAATTAATTCAAGATGATGAACATATCTAAATATAAGGATTATTATGATTGTCCAAAGTAAACAACCTAATCCAATGAGATTCCAGAATTTCCTCCAGTCATTCTTGTTATGATTTTGCATGAAAAATAGAAATTGTATCGGTATTGCGACGGGGAATAAAACCAATAGTATTTTTCTTTTTAAACTTAATGATGAAGTATTTACATCGTTAGAAAAAGTCTTTTCAAATTCTAATACGATGTTTTTTATTTCTTCTCTTGATAAATTTCTTCTCAAGAATTCAACATTCGCCTGTTGCTTTATTTCTTCAGATAAATTATTGTTATTGATTAACTGATACAATGTGAGGTTGCTGATTTCTGTTAAATCCATGATGAATTTATTTTTTCACTTTTGATAACAACAGCTCTCTAAATTTAATTAATCGGTTTTGCAGCGTCTCTTCTCTTTTGGCGCTTGATATCCATACTGCATATTCTTTCTTATGTGTGTATGCCAGTTTATCAAAAAAGGCTTTCAATTCTTTTTCTTTTTTAAAGAAGTCTGTCATTGCCTTTGATAGCTCTACGGTTCTTTCTTCTATGTCTTCTTCTATTCTTACAGTTACTTTATCACCTGCTTTTTTTCCCACCTTTTCCCTCACTTCTTTATTCATCATAAGATTGTATTCACCCCTATATTTTGCAAGTAAGCCACGATATAATATTTTGTCATACCAGATTTTAATTTTCAGTCTTTTTTTACCAAAAGTTTTTTCGACATCAAATTCTACCGGAATATAAGTATTATCCATGTTTTCTGCTTTGCGTATAACAGCAGTAAATTCTATTTGAGGTGGTTTTGCCATAATTGTTTTTCAAAGCTAAAAATATTGTTTTAATTCTTATGGAATTTGAATAGCTTTTGTCTCTTAATAATAAACAGAATCATTTATGCAAATAGCAATACATAACAAAATAGTAGAAATAAGAGGAAAGAAAGTCATGCTCGATTTTGATTTAGCAGTCTTATACGAAATGGAAACAAAACGATTAAAAGAGGCTGTTCGTAGAAATAATGAACGTTTCCCAAAGATTTTATGTTTCAATTAACTGAAGATGAATGGAATACAGCTTTAAGGACGCAATTTGCGTCCTTAAAAAAGGGCAGTGGGAAACAACCAAAATTTCTTCCATTTGCATTCACTGAACATGGAGTTGCCATGCTTGCGAGTGTTCTAAATAGTTCAAAAGCAATACAGGTAAATATTTCTATTATCAGAGCATTTATTGCACTACGAGAATTTGCATTGAATTTTAAAGAATTGGCAGATAAAATAATGGAGATGGAAAAGAAATACAACAAACAATTTGCAGATGTATACGAAGCCTTAGATTATTTAATGGGAGATAAAAGAAATGAAATTGATTTTTCTGAACGGCAGCGAATCGGATTTAAGAAATAGATTCTATGCCTGCATACTCCTGCAAAACTTCATCCAGTATACTATAAATCTCATCAGTATTATTAGTAGTGACCAAACGTGTCCTGTAAGGTTTTATATTTGGTAATCCTTTTAGATAATTGGAATAATGTGGACGCATTTCCAAAATGCCTAAACCATTTCCTTTCCATTCAATAGATTTTTGCAAATGTTTTTTAACGGTTGCAATCTTTTCTTCAATAGGTGGTTCTTCCAAAATTTTTCCGTTAAAAATATATGCTTTTACCTGATTGAAAATCCAGGGTGCGCCAATCGCTGCACGGCCAATCATAATGCCATCCACACCATATCTGTTTTTATATTCCAGTGCTTTTTGCGGTGAATCAATATCACCGTTTCCGAAAATCGGAATATGCATTCTCGGATTGTTTTTTACTTCTGCAGTCAAAGCCCAATCTGCTTCTCCTTTATACATTTGCTTGCGCGTACGACCGTGAATGCTCAATGCCTGTATGCCGATGTCCTGCAAACGCTCTGCAACTTCCACAATATTTTTAGTCTGCTCATCCCAGCCCAAACGTGTTTTTACAGTTACCGGTAAATTAGTCGCTTTAACAACCTGTTCAGTCAGGCGTACCATCTTTGGTATATCCTGCAAGATTCCGGCACCCGCCATTTTACAAACAACTTTATTTACAGGACAGCCATAATTTATATCAATAAGATTTGGATTCGCCTGCTCTACAATTCTTGCACTTTCCACCATCGCATCTTCTTCACCACCAAAAATCTGAATACCAATCGGTCGTTCATAATCGTATATATCCAGTTTCTGAATGCTCTTGTGTGCATGACGAATCAAACCTTCGGAAGAAATAAATTCAGTGTACATTAAATCAGCGCCATACTGTTTACAGACCGCACGGAAAGGCGGATCGCTCACATCTTCCATGGGTGCCAGTAAGAGCGGAAATTCGCCCAATTCTATGTCTCCGATTTTTACCATACCCTAAATCCCTAAAGGGACTTTAATTTCATCAAACTAAATAGTTTCTCTATCTCAGTTCTCCCTTTAGGGAGTTAGAGGGTTTTACTATCTTTACACAAAGATACGACTAATGACAGAAAATTTGATAGATGATGACTTGAAAACTCGGTTAATTCAACAACAAGGAATTAATAATTTTGGTTGTGTTCTTCAGTTTGTTATTTGGGTAAGCATCTTTTGTCTCTTCTTTTTTATCGTCGGACCATTACTTTCTACTGGAATAATTTATGGTTATTACAAAACTATCAATTTTAAAAACATATTATTGAATTCATTAGATTTGAATGCTATAAGATATGCTCAAGTCATTGCTTCTATATTCAGTTTTTTAATACCCGCATTGGTTTTTAGTAAATTGAAAGATATTCCCATTACAAAATATTCCGATGCAAATATTGGTTTATATCCGGTTTTTATCGTGCTGATTCCGTTGCTGCTAATTGCGTTTTATCCGATTATAGATGTGTCATTCTTTATTAATAAAGTTATGCCATGGAATGACTGGCTAAAAGATTATCAGGGAGAATATAAAAATATTGTGGATGGACTTTTAAAGAATCAAAGCGCCTATGTTTTTATTTTAAATTTTATGACAATTGCTATAGTTCCGGCGGTTTGTGAAGAGTGGATATTCAGAGGGACTTTACAAAAATTATTGTCTGAAAAATTAAATATCCATCTGGCAGTTTTTATAGCATCTGTTTTCTTTAGTTTTATTCATTTTGAATTTTCAGGATTTTTACCGCGTGTCATTTTAGGAATGTTCTTAGGGTATCTTTTTTATTATTCAGGAAGTTTATGGACAAGTATTTTTGCGCATGTGATAAATAATGGTTCGCAGGTTATTTTTATGTATTTAAATAATGCCGGAATTTATAAAATGGATGTCGATAATCCTGTAATGCCAAAAACATGGGAATTAATAGTTTACACCATAGCATTTACAGTTTTGTGGTACATATTTATGTATTTCGCCCAAAAAAGAAAAAGCAGTATATTTGTAAATAATTAGCCAATTCTCATGAGTGATATTACGACGCGGGTAACCACAGGTATTTTTTTTCTGATTGTAATGATTGGCGGAGTTGTTCTTAGCGAATATTCTTTTTTAGTTTTGTTTTCTTTGCTGGTGGTTTTATGCATCAATGAATATCATGGCATCATCCATAATTTATTAGCATCCACAGCAAAATGGAAAACTACATACAAACTCATCAATACTATTTTCAGTGTTGTTATTTTCGGAATAGTTTTTTTAGTGGCCAGTAATAAAATCCCATTGATATCACTGTCGTTGATATGCGGATTTCCATTGACATGGCTGGTGATTGAAATGTATACAGAAAGCGAACGACCTTTTTATAATGTCTGTCTGAATTCGATGGCAATTTTTTATCTGGCTATTCCCTTATCATCAGCAAGTTTATTGGCTTTCCATGATGGCGAATACAGCTGGCATTATTTATTGTCAATCATGTTGTTTGCATGGAGCAATGATTCATTTGCCTATTTATCGGGAAGATTTTTAGGGAAACATAAATTATTTGAACGCATTTCTCCAAAGAAAACCTGGGAAGGTTTTGCAGGCGGAACATTAGGCTCCGTTTTCTTTGCATATCTCGTATTTTTATTATTTCCAAAATGGACAGGCTACAATGTAAGTTTGACAACGTACATCGTCTTAGCAGTAATAACTTCTGTTACCAGCACCTACGGAGATTTAGCTGAAAGTATGATAAAAAGAAACTTACAGATTAAAGACAGCGGCACTGCATTACCCGGACATGGCGGTTTCTTGGACAGATTCGACGGCCTTATATTTTCATTGCCGGCATGTACATTATACCTGACGTTCTTTCATTAAGATTTATACGAAGTAAATAGAGAAGGCATCGCGTTAGCGATGCCTTCTCTATTTATAATATTGTTTTTTGCTTAAAACTAAAATATTATTTTGAATGTCATTCTGAGCTTGTCGAAGAATTACATTACAATCGCTTTTTCACCAATCATTTTTCTGAGATTTAATAAAGCATAACGCATTCTGCCTAAAGCAGTATTGATATTTGTTCCGGTCATTTCTGCAATTTCTTTAAAACTTAAATCTGCATAATGACGTAAAATCAAAACTTCTTTCTGATCCGCCGGCAGCAACTCTATCATGTCTTTTATTTGTTTTACTGTCTGTTCACGAATCACTTGATCTTCCTTGCTTTCTTCCGCAAAACGAAGCACGTTTAACACATCTTTTCCATCGCTGTCCACGATAGTCGGCATGCGTTTTTTGCGCCTGAAATGATCCATGCAAAGATTATTTGCAATCATCATTACCCAGGGCAGAAACTTACCTTCTTCATTATATTTTCCCGATTTCAGGCTGTCGATTACCTTAAAAAAAGTATCCTGAAAAATATCTTCAGCAAGTGCACGGTCTTTGACGCGCATGACGATAAACGAGAAGATTTTTCGTTGATACTTTTTCAATAAAAAGGCGAGCGCATTTTCATCTCCATTTATATATCTTTGGAGGAGCTCATTGTCGGATTGAACAATAGGATACATGATACTAATTTTTTGCGTGTTAAACAATTTGCCGTTGTCATGTAAATATTGTTCAAATAATTTTTATTGTATTGGATGAGTTAATTATTACCAAGATTAATAAACAAAAACCATTTAAGTATTGTCATTAACAGTATTTAACGCAAAAATTGTTCCAATAGTATGTTAAAACCTAAGAAAATAACGGTTAACAGTGATAATAAAATTTTGATTAAGGGCGCACGCACACACAACCTGAAAGATATTGATGTAGAAATTCCAAGAAACAAACTGGTAGTTGTTACAGGTGTTTCGGGTTCGGGGAAATCTTCTTTAACGATTGATACTTTATACGCCGAAGGACAAAGACGTTATGTAGAGTCCTTGTCTTCTTATGCGAGACAATTTTTAAACAGGATGGATAAACCTGATGTAGATTACATAAAAGGTCTTTCTCCGGCGATAGCTATCGAACAAAAAACAACGACAGGAACCACAAGAAGTACTGTTGGAACCTTAACAGAAATATATGATTATTTACGTTTACTATATGCGAAAGTCGGCAAAACGTATTCTCCGGTTTCCCATAAATTAGTGCAAAAAAAAGAAGTAGCTGATGTGATTGATTATATTAAGAAATTAGATGAAAGCACAAAAATCCAGATTCTTTCTCCATTAAAAGAAATCAATAAAAATAAACTGGAAACACTTTTACAGGATGGTATTCAGCGTTTATTAATTGATGGTGAAGTGGTAAG
>JAYVPA010000088.1:0-6640 GCA_043757615.1 Sphingobacteriales bacterium
TTTTTCGGAATTACTATCTAAATGAGAAGTCGCTTCATCCAGAATCAGAATAGGAGCATTTTTATAAATTGCTCGCGCTATAGATAAACGCTGTTGTTCACCGCCGCTTATCTTCACGCCATTATCACCAATATTTGTAGCATATAAATGCGGCATCTTTTGAATGAAATCATCAGCATGTGCAAGGTTTGCAGCATGTTCAATTTCCTGCTGATTGCCGATTTTTCCTAAAGAAATATTATTGGAAACCGAATCATTAAACAAGGTAGTTTGCTGCGTTACCAATGCCATCAGATGTCTTAAATCCTGCTGCTGAATATTTTTTATATTCACACCATCCAACAAAATCTCTCCATTTTCTACATCAAAAAAGCGCATCAGTAATTGGATGAAAGTGGACTTTCCTGCGCCGGAAACACCCACAATAGCTATTTTCCTGCCTTTGGGAATTTCAAGATTGATATTTTTCAAAACCTGTCTTTCATGAAAAGCAAACGATACATTCTTCAACTCAATCTTATCTGTAAAATCGTCAACTGTAACTGCATTTGGCGCATCGTCAATTTTATTTTTTTCCTGTAACACTTCTTCAATTCTTTTTAAAGAAGCCATTCCCTTTTGTATAAAATAAAATGCATTGGAGAATGCTTTTGCCGGTTGGATGATTTGTGAGAAAATTACTATGAATGCAATAAATGCCTCAGCACTCAATGGTGAAGTATGATGAATTATCATCTTTCCACCAACATATAAAACAATCACCACAATCGTAATTCCCAAGAACTCAGATAATGGCGTAGATAAATCTCTTTTGCGAATCATGGATGTGCCAATCCTGTTATGATGATAATTCACTTTACTGAATTTATCAGACAAGCTTTTTTCTGCTGTAAAAGATTTTATAATCCGGATGCCTGAAATCGTTTCCTCCACAATAGAATTTATAATGCCTTGTAATTGCTGGGATTTTGTGGATGCATTTTTTAACGTTTTACCAATCTTACCAATAATGTATCCTGAAATCGGTAAAATAATTAATACAAATAATGTCAGCTTTGGGCTCAAGAGCAGCATGGTAATCAGCGTAGCAATAATAGTTACCGGTTCTTTAAATGCAACTTCCAAAAAATGTAAAATACCATATTCCACTTCCTGCACATCATTCGTCAATCGCGTAAGCACATCACCTTTTCGCTGGTCGGAAAAATACAGCACGTGTAAACTCAGAATCTTGTCATACAACTGCTGTCTGATATTGCTGGCAATACCTGTACGCATCGGCGCTAAAAAATGTACTGCCAGATATCTGAAAATATTTTTGATAAAAAAAACAAAGATGGTAAACAGGCAGATAAACAATAAGGCTCTTGACTTACCTGTTTCGATACTTTCACTGCTTTGTATAAAATGAATGACTCTGTCGTTAAAAGTAGAACCTATAAATTCTTTCAGATGCAGTAAACTGAATGGAACATCTTTTACCGTGCTTGCCACCATCTTATCTGAATTAAAAATTAAGTTCAGAAACGGAATCAGCATTAAAAAGGAAAAAATAGAGAAAACCGTCGAAAACAGATTGAACACTATATTCAGGATTACATTTGGAATGTACGGTTTGCAATATTTTAATAAACTGCGTAAATCTTGCATTGAAGTAGCAAAGATATTATTTACTTTTGTCTTTATGGAATCTATCAGACAAAGACAAGTGGCAAAAACGATTCAAGTGGCAATGACAGAAATTGTGCAGAAAGACCTGAATACTATTTTAGAAGGTTCCATGCTTACAATTTCCGGTGTGCGCGTGACGCCTGATTTATTTACAGCAAGAATTTATGTAAGTATTTATAATCATGCAAAACCGGAAGTTGTTTTAGACAATCTTGATAGATACAACAAATTGATACGTGGTTTTCTGGGTAAAAAAATAAGAAACAAGGTTCGTTCTATTCCGCAGCTGGAATTTTTTAAAGACGATACATTGGAAGACGTTCAGAATCTGGAACGCATCTTCAGTGAAATAAAAAAGAAAGATGCCGAGATTGAGAAGTTAAGAGAAGGGGATAAAGAAGATTTATAATTTTCTTACTGTACACTATGAATCTCGAACTCAATATAGCCAAACGTTACTTATTCAGTAAAAAATCTACGAATGCGATTAATATCATTTCGCTGGTGAGTGGAACGGCTATGTTATTTGGCACCATGGCCTTGATTTTAGTTTTGTCTGTTTTTAATGGCTTGGAGGATTTAGTAAAATCACTGTATGCAGTTTTTTATCCTGATATTGCCATTACTGCAGTCGAAGGAAAGACATTTGAAATCTCTACTGATTTACGCGAAAAATTAAAATCCATAAATTATATCGATGCGTGTAGTTTTACACTTGAGGAAAATGCGTTGCTGGAATATTCCGACTTGCAGCATATCTGCACGGTAAAAGGTGTCGACAAAAATTATTTTAATGTCGTTCAGAAGTTCGACACCTTTATGATTGACGGCAAAAAAATCCTGCAAAAAGACAGTATCAATTATATTCTTGTTGGTGTGGGAGTAGCGCAGAAATTAGGCATGAACGCCGCACAAGCATTCAATCCTGTTACTATTTATATGCCGAAGAAAAGTTCGAGTTCTTTTGCCAGCATGGAAAATGCGTTCAACAAAAGCTATGTCACACCGGCAGGTGCGTTTGCTGTTTCCGATGAATTTGATTCAAAATATACATTTGTTCCTTTAGATTTTTTTCAGCAGCTGACCGGCAACAATAATGGAGCTTCTCAAATTGAAATCCGGTTAAAAGATAAAACTCAATCTGCAAATGCAATTCAGTTATTACAGCAAAAACTGGGAAAATCATTTGCTGTAAAAAGCAGATACGAACAAAACGAAGTATTGTATAAGATTCTGAAAAGTGAAAAATGGATTACGTTTGCCATTCTATTACTCATCATGATTATTGCATCGTTTAATATAATCGGTGCTTTATCTATGTTAGTATTAGAAAAGAAAAAAGACATCGCAACATTAACCGCTCTAGGAATTCACAAAGAAAATATTGTTAAAATATTTTTACTGGAAGGAATCCTGATGTCTTGCGTAGGCGCATTCATTGGTATGTTCCTGGCATTTGTGTTATGTATCTTACAGAAACAGGTTGGTCTGATTCCAATGCCTGGAACTTCATTTCTGGTACAGTATTATCCTGTAAAAATGCAGTGGTTTGATTTTGCAGTAGTTGCACTGGTAGTCATAATAATCAGTTTAGTTGCTGCTTATCTTCCTGCAAAGAAAGCTGCCATGTCTGTAGAGAAAGAATATTTGAGTTATTTATCGTAATAAGTAATTAGTATCTTTATAAATAAAAAATCGCATGAAAAATTTCATCTTATTGGCTGTGCTGACGTTTAGTTTGTCTTCTGTATTTGGGCAGGATGATTTACAGAAAACAAAAATTGAAGATGCGATTTTCACTAAAGGTTCTTTATTCAAACAAGAAGTTTTTTCTTTAGATAATCTTTTTCCCTTCAGGATTGATGCAGTCAAAGTTACCAATCTGGAAAAATTCAGCAGTACGTCAGGTTTGCGCGTTGTGCATAAAATTCAATCCGGTAAAGAATTAAAAACTTCTAATAACTATATTGATGCGGATGAGATTGAAGGTTTGATTACATCTTTGCAATACATGAAAACCATCCTGAAAAGCAAAACTGTTCCGGGCAGTTATACAGAAATAAAGTTTATTACAAAATCAGGTTTTGAGGTAATATTACTCACAGCCATCAATGAACAAAATAAATTAGACTGGAATTTCCAGGTGATAACCAATATTTATAATGAGAAATCATTGGTAGCTTTACCTAATGATTCCGTTGAAAAACTGCAAAAAACACTAGGGCAAGCAAAAGGGAAATTATAGCTGTTTTTATTATTTCGAGTGCAACAAGAAATCTTAGTCTTATTACCAAGATTTCTCACGCTCTTTCAAATCACAAAAAATCTTACTACTCAAATCTATTTCTATCTTTTATCTAACCTCTCTGTTTTTATAATTTTGTGAGATAGAACCGTACGAATATTTTTATTTCTTAAAAATTTTCGTAGGTTTGCACATGGAAACACTATCTCATTTTTCTTCCAACAGCAAATTTGCAGGTGACGGTTTAACATTTGATGACGTCTTATTACTTCCTGCTTACTCACAAATTTTACCAAGAGAAACTGACCTGCGCACACAGGTAACCCGAAATATTTCAATAAATATTCCGATACTTTCTGCAGCAATGGATACCGTTACTGAATCTAACTTAGCGATAGCCTTAGCACGTGAAGGCGGAATCGGCGTATTGCATAAAAATATGTCGATAGATGCGCAAGCAGCCGAAGTTCGGAAGGTAAAACGTTCGGAAAGCGGTTTGATTACCGATCCGATTACATTAAGACCGACTGCAAAGGTTGCGGAAGCATTTGCAATGATGTCTGAAAATAAAATAGGTGGTATTCCAATCACAAATGAAAGCGGCATTTTGGTTGGTATTTTAACGAACAGGGACTTGCGTTTTTGCAAAGACAAGAATATGCTGATTCAGGATTTGATGACGAAAGACAGATTGATTACTGCTCCTGAAAAAACCACATTGAAACAAGCGGAAGAAACTTTGCATCAATACCGGATTGAGAAATTACCGATAGTAGATAAAAACAACAAGTTGGTAGGTTTGATTACATATAAAGATATCCTGAAAGTAAAAAATTATCCGAATTCATCTAAAGATGATTCGGGCAGATTGCATGTGGCTGCTGCAGTCGGCGTTACAGCCGATATGATGCAGCGCATGGAAGCATTAGTAAGTGTTGGCGTTGATTTTATTTGTATTGACACTGCTCACGGGCATTCACAAGGTGTTTTAACAGCTATCAAAAACGCAAAGCAAACATTCCCTCATCTGGATATTGTTGGAGGTAATGTCGCAACAGGTGCAGGCGCAAAAGCATTGGCGGATGCAGGTGTGGATGCGGTAAAAGTGGGCGTTGGTCCGGGTTCTATTTGTACTACGCGTGTAGTTGCCGGCGTTGGCGTTCCGCAATTAAGTGCTATATACGATGCTGCCGTTTCTTTAAAAAATACAGGGGTTCCGATTATCGGTGATGGCGGCATCCGTTACACAGGCGATATGGTGAAAGCATTGGCTGCAGGTGCAAATACCATCATGGCGGGCTCCTTGTTTGCAGGCACAGAAGAAAGTCCGGGCAAGACAGTAATTTTTGAAGGACGAAAATTCAAAACGTACCGCGGTATGGGAAGTCTTGAAGCAATGCAGGAAGGTAGTAAAGACAGGTATTTCCAGGATGTGGAAGATGATATAAAAAAATTAGTGCCGGAAGGTATTGTTGGCCGTGTACCATATAAAGGAACCTTGAGTGAAGTTGTTTACCAGTTTGTGGGTGGCTTGCGTGCGGGTATGGGCTACTGCGGTTCTAAGGATATTCCGGCATTACAGGAAACAGCACAATTTGTAAAAATTACTACTGCCGGTGTAAATGAATCACATCCGCATGATGTGACGATTACAAGCGAAGCACCGAATTATAGCAGGTAGATTCTAAATGAAAATAATAACTTATGGAATACCAATTATTTTCTCCTCCTGAACATCTAATTGAGATTGGTATTAATAATTGGACAAGAAAACAGGCACAAGAAAATCTCGATTGGATAATATCAAATCTGAATGATCGAGTAGATTTTTTATTACGCTATATTGAGATTGAATATGATAGTAGTAATGTAAAACTATTTTTAGATAATGTTAATAATTTTATCAATGTAAACATCAAAAAACCTTATTACACATACCTAAATGATAATGGATTTATAGACTTTACACCTGAAGGATATTCTTTCTGTGCAGACTTATCCTTATTAATTACAAAGCTAATATTGGATAATAATTCTGGTGTACAACTGAAAATTGCAAAAGGCAAAAGCAATGTTCATTTTAATAAACCAATTCTAAATAAAGAATATAAGGAATATGAGCCATTTAGTATGGTGATTTTGTATATAAAACGAATGTTAAATGTATTCCCAGATAAGTTAATAGATATAAATGAAAGCTATGATACTATGATGAAGTATTTGTAGAAAAACCTTAACAGCGTTTGCTTTGCTAAAGCATGGCGAACGCTGTCAATGTTAGTGCTAATTAAATCCAATTCCTCAATTTATCAATCCATGATTGTTGCGGAGAAAGATTGATGTCAAATGAATAGATTTCTCCGGATTTATTTTTAGAAGTGCTGCTAATCATTGTATTATTTTTTGTCACCAAGCGGAATGCAACAGGCTTATCAATTTTCGACATGGTTTCGATAATAAACTGTGTAGATAATTCTTCTGTTGAAAATAAGATTTCATTTGGCTTGTATGTTTCCAGGATATCATGTAGATTGTCTATGGAACCTAAATTTTTAGGATTTCCGTGCCTGCCGGCAGGCAGGTTGATTCCATTATTTAATGAAATAAATCCGGCATAATTATGTTTCAAATGCGATTTTGATATTTGTTCCGAAATCGTATTTGCTTCTTTTTCTCCGGCAATAACAATATATTTTTTTTCATCTTTTATAAAAGCATGCAAGG
>JAYVPA010000089.1:0-6505 GCA_043757615.1 Sphingobacteriales bacterium
ATTTTTATCTCATCAGGAACTTTTCATAAGAATTTTATTATACTAAATAAATAATTCCAAAATGTATCTTTGCATTCAACAGATAATTTTATTGAATGGATTTTAGTGTCTTTGCAGAAGTTTCAACATGGGTAAGTATAATTACACTTACGTTTATGGAAATCGTTTTAGGAATTGATAATATTATTTTCATTTCCATCATTGCTAACCGTTTGCCTAAGGCATTACAGGCAAAAGCCAGGAATTCCGGACTGCTGATTGCAATGGCATTACGTTTGGTTTTATTATTAGGAATTTCTTTTGTACTAAAAATGCAAAACGCTTTCGTACATTTTTCAGTATTTGGAAAAGAAATAGGTATCACCGGACAAAGCCTTATTTTATTGGGTGGAGGATTGTTTTTGATTTATAAGAGCATTACGGAGATACATCACAAATTAGAAGGCGAAGGAAGCACAGAAGATTATAAAAGACATGATGCAAGCATGAAGGCTGTCATCTTACAAATCACTATCATCAATATTGTATTTTCAATTGACAGTATTATAACTGCAATCGGATTGACAAAAATTATTGTGGTCATGATGATATCGGTTATATTATCTATCGGAATTATGATGCTTTTCTCAGGACGTGTCGGAAACTTTGTAAATAAACATCCGTCCATGCAAATGTTAGGCTTGTCTTTTTTGATTCTGATTGGATTTATGCTGATTATAGAAGGCCTGCATCAGATGCATGCTATTGGAAGCGATAATACACATGAAGAAATTATTCCGAAAGGTTATTTATATTTTGCTATCTTCTTTTCCTTATCTGTGGAGTTATTGAATATTCGTTTCCGAAAGAAAATTAAGAAACAATAACCTGTCAATACCCACAATTTTATTATTTTTAATTTCTTATAAATTATAATGAAGAAAATTCTCTCAACTTGTTTCCTGATGTTTGCGGTATACTTTTCACAAGCGCAAATGTACCAGCAAAAAATGGCTACATTTTTAAATTTACTTGATAACTATTATGTGCAGGATGCCAATGTTGACTCTCTGGTAGAAATTGGTATAGTGGAGATGCTAAAGCAACTCGATCCGCATTCAGTATACATGAATGCAGAGGATATTAAAAAAGCAAACGAACCTCTTGAAGGAAATTTTGAAGGTGTTGGAATTCAGTTCCAGATTTATGAGGATACTATACAAGTGGTACATGTAATTTCTGGCGGACCTTCAGAAAAAGTAGGGATACAGGATGGCGATAAAATAATTTTCGTAGATACAGCAAATGTAGCAGGGGTCGGCATCAACAATGATGGTGTTTTTAAGAAATTAAGAGGAAGAAAAGGAACCAAAGTACTCATAAGAGTAAAACGCAGCGGAGAAAAAGAATTACTGGATTTTGAAATTGTCAGAGACAAAATTCCAATCTTTGCAATCGGTGCACAGTATATGGCGGCACCGGAAATCGGTTATGTAAAATTAGAACGCTTCTCAGCAACTGCTACAGAAGAAACACAGGCAGCAATAGATTCACTAAGAAAATTAGGCGCTAAGAAAATTATTCTGGATTTAACAGGAAACGGCGGTGGATATTTGAATCAGGCAAGTTCACTTTCGGATTTATTTTTAAGCGAAGGTAAACTGGTTGTATATTCGGAAGGTCGTTCGCAGCCACGCATTGATTTAAACGCAACCAAAGATGGTGATTTTGAAAAAGGTGACTTGGTAATAATGGTAGACCAGAACACAGCATCAGCAAGTGAAATTGTTTCCGGTGCAGTGCAGGATTGGGACAGAGGATTGGTTGTCGGACGAAGAACATACGGCAAGGGATTAGTGCAAAAAGGATATAACTTGCCCGATATGTCAGTTGTTCGTTTAACAATGGCACACTATTACACACCCAGCGGAAGAAACATACAAAAATCTTATGCGAAAGGTATAGAGAAATATCATGCAGATTTGGAAGACAGATATGAAAGTGGTGAACTTTTCGATTCATCTAAAGTAAAGATAACAGACAGCACAAAGTACTATACAAATAGTAAACGCATTGTTTATGGCGGCGGCGGTATTACACCTGATATTTTTGTAAGCTTAGATACTGCATGGTCTTCTAAGTTTTACAGTAAATTACTTCGTTCAGGTTCCTTTAACCAGTTTGCATTGGAATATGTAAATAATAATCGTGCTTCGCTGGAAAAAAAATATCCGACTCCTGATGTTTATATCAGGAACTTTATTGTAGATTCTGTTTTTCTGAATAAATTTTATGCGTTTGCAAAAACGAAAAAAGTGGAGCCGGATTCTGCTGAGAATTTTACCAGAAGTGTCACCACCATACAAAATCAGTTAAAAGCGATATTAGCAGGAGATTTGTGGAACAACAGTGCCTTCTACCAAATCTTTAACATGCAAAATCCAATTTACTTACGTGCAGTAAGTGCATTTACGGATGGTTCCTTCAAGAAATATGGTATTGAAACATTTACTCCTAAGAAAGAAATCAAAATAAAACCATGCGAAAAAAGAAAACTGAAAAGCATGATTAAAAAAGGAAAAGGACCGAGAACAGGTTATCCAAAAAAAGCAATTCAAAAATAAATACTGGGACAAGAAAATGATAACTATTCGTCCGTTCAGAGGCTTACGACCACGCAAAGATATTTCAGATAAAGTAGCTGCGAAACCGTATGATGTGTTGAATTCGCAGGAAGCAAAAGAAGAAGCAAAAGACAATCCATTTTCTTTCTTAAGAATTTCTAAACCTGAAATCGTCTTTATGAAAGGTAGTTTTATTGATAATGATGATAAGACGATTCTATCTGCGCAATTAAAAAAATTAATTACAACTGATAAAATTAATTTCGATAATGCAATCGATCAATATGCTGATGAAGTTTATCAGAAAGGAAAAGAAATTTTTAATGGTTTTATTAAGGAAGGAATTTTAGTACAGGACAAAACTCTTTGTTTATATATCTATGCGCAAACTATGGACGGCAGAACGCAAACCGGTTTGGTGGCAGGTAGTTCGATAGATGATTATTTTAATGATAAAATAAAAAAGCACGAACTTACTTTAGTGGTAAAAGAAAACGACAGGATAAAACACATGAAAACTAAAATGGCGCAGCCGGGTATGGTTTTTCTGACGTATAAATCTGTGGAGGAAATTGATGTTATCATTCAGCATTATTGCAAACATCACGAAGCAGAAAATGATTTTACCGATTCACAGAATGTGCGTCATCAGTTATGGAAAATAGACAATGAAAATATCATCAATAAACTGGTTGAACTGTTTAAACAAAATGTAGAATCAAGTTATATCGCTGACGGACATCACCGTTCTGCAGCATCAGCAAAAGTAGGTAAACAACTGCGTGAAGAAAATCCAAACTACACAGGCAACGAACCATTTAATTATTTCTTATCGTGTTTATTTCCAAGTAATCAATTACAGATTCAGGATTACAACCGTTTAGTGAAAGATATAAATGGTTTATCAGAAGAAGAATTATTAGATAAGATTGCTGCAAATTTTGAAGTTGAAAAAATCGGAACACAGATTTATAAACCAACACAGTTGCATGAGTTTTCTATGTATATAAACAGTAATTGGTATAAACTGACTGCAAAGAAAAATACCTACGATGAAAACGATCCGATTGCTGTATTAGATGTAACTATCTTATCAAAATATGTATTGGATGAAATCTTAGATATCAAAGACCAGCGAACCGATAAACGAATAGACTTTGTGGGCGGTATCCGCGGTTTGGGAGAATTACAAAAACGCGTAGATTCAGGAGAAATGAAAATAGCATTTGCATTTTATCCTGTTTCTTTAGAACAGTTGATTGCTATCGCAGATTCGGGTAATATTATGCCGCCAAAATCTACCTGGTTCGAACCTAAATTGAAATCAGGACTGGTGATTAATTTGTTGAAGTAGCAAGTTAAAATAAAAAGTATTAACTTTATTTTATGTCAACAGCACAATTATTACAAGAAAAAAAAACTATTCTTCACCAGATAGAAAAATCAACAGATGAAGAATTATTGCATGAAATCTATCAAATGATAGAGGCGCGCAATAATAACATAGAAAATCCTCTTACTCATGATGAGGTATTAGAGCGTGCAAAAAAATCTGAGCAAGATATTATCAATGGCAATACCATCACATTAAGCCAATTGAAAGAGGAAGTGCAAAAATGGCAGAAGTAATAATAACAAATTTTGCCAAACAGCAACTGCAACAGATTTACGATTATATTACATGGAAATCATCAGATAGTGTAGCCATATTAGAAATACAAAGGATTATAAAATATTTTGAATTCTTAGAAATTACTCCAAAGATTGGAAGAGAATCTGAAGAACTGAAATCAATCAAACTGCAACATCGTCAATTAGTAGTAAGTAACTATAAAATTATCTATAGAATAGATGAGTCTATAGTTTACATTACAGATGTTTTTGACTGTCGACAACATCCTGATAAAATGAAAGGGAGAAATAAATAAAAAAAGGTAGTCATGTTAATTGACTACCTCTATTATAAAGATTTTTTAATTTAGTTTAATACTAATGTTGCAGTTTTTGATTCTCCTTTTTTGAATGTAATTCCGATACTTTTTGTTTTATCTGTGCTTCCGATTGTGTATTCACAAAAGAAATAGATAGTTGTTTGACTTGCTTTTGCAAAATTTAGGTCATCAATCGAAAAACTTGCAACGCCATCAGTGTTTGTTATAGATTGAGCATCTTTAAAGAATGGGTCTTCTCCATATAAATTCCATTTTGTATCACTAATTTGATACACAGTAAAGCTTGACTTTTTTACGCCAGCACCATCTGTTACAGTAATGTCAGCTTTCGTTGGATTACTTTCTTTTTTACAAGAAAAAAGTGATAATGAAGTGAGTAGAAGGATAAAAAATTTTTTCATTTTAGTGTTTTTTACAAATATAGTAAATATTTATAGTTAAGATATATCTTATTACTTGACTTAGGCTTTTATTTTTATTTTTGCAAGCGGTTTTTTATTTGGTATTTTTGTTTGTCATTCTGAGCGAAGCGAAGAACCTTAGTCAATAACAAATAACGTTAACGTATAATCTAATATAACAATGAAATTCGCAACAAAATTAATCCATGCAGGTATAGAGCCGGATGCAACATCAGGTGCCATCATGACACCAATCTTCCAAACATCTACATACGTTCAGGATGCGCCCGGCGTTCATAAAGGATTTGAATATGCACGCACACACAATCCAACACGCCATGTGTTACAGGATCAATTAGCTGCGCTGGAAAATGGTAATCACGGAATTTGTTTTGCCAGCGGATTGGCCGCAACAGATGCAATTGCAAAATTATTCAGCAGTGGCGACCACATCATTTCCTGTAACGATTTGTATGGCGGAACGTACAGGATTTTTACAAAAGTTTTCGGGCGTTTCGGATTGGATTTTTCGTTTGTGGATATGACGGATATTTCAAATATTGAAAATGCGATTACAACAAATACAAAATTAATCTGGATAGAAACACCAACCAATCCGATGCTGAATATTGTAGATATTGCAGCGGTTTGCACATTGGCAAAAAAACATAACTTGTTGGTTTGTGTCGATAATACATTTGCATCACCCTATTTGCAAACGCCGTTAGATTTAGGTGCTGATATTGTGGTACACTCTGCAACAAAATATCTGGGCGGCCATAGCGATGTAATACACGGTGCGATTGTAGTGAAAGATAAAGCGTTAGCAGACCAGTTATATTTCCTGCAAAATGCGTGCGGTGCAGTACCGGGTCCGCAGGATTGTTTTTTAATTTTACGCGGAATAAAAACATTGCATATACGAGTGCAACGTGCCTGTGAAAACGCAGAGAAAATTGCAGCATACCTAAAATCAAATCCGAAAGTGGGTGATGTACATTATCCGGGTTTTGCAGAACATAAAGGACATGAGATTGCAAAAAAACAAATGAAACTATTTGGTGCGATGGTTTCATTTTCTTTAAAAGATGACAGTCTTGTTGCGGCAAATAATGTATTATCAAACACTAAATTATTTTCACTGGCAGAATCACTGGGAGGCGTAGAATCATTGATTGGACATCCTGCTACCATGACACATGGAAGCATTCCGTTGGAAGAAAGAAAAAAAACCGGTGTATTGGATTCATTGATTCGTTTAAGTATTGGTATCGAAGATGTGGATGATTTAATAGATGATTTGAAAAATGCTATCGGATAAGATCAATAATATGAAAAATAAAATTTCAAAAAATGACCTGGACATTACTAATATTAGCCACGGCACCCGCATTAGCATTTTGCGGTTATGTTATCCATAAAGATCGTTTCGACAAAGAACCGAAATGGTTAATGTTAATGGCATTCTGTTTTGGTGTTTTCAGTACATTTCCCGCAGCAATAGCATCTGAACTCGGCAGTAATTTTATCGGGAAAGACGGCAATATAA
>JAYVPA010000090.1:0-24299 GCA_043757615.1 Sphingobacteriales bacterium
AAATTCTCCGGAAACCAGGAATCATTTTTATGATTTAATAGAAGAAGAAAAAGTAATTGCAGCAAAAGTAAGTCAGTTTCTACCTGTAAAAAATGAATATCATGCTTTGTTGCTCGCGCAACACGCAAAGAAAATATCTTTTTTAAAAGATGATAAAAAGAAACAATTACAGGAATTGATTCATCATCAAAATTTTAATCCGGTCAATAATCAATTGGATGAAATTATGCAGCGCTATAATAAATTTACGCCAATCGTAAATACGGTGTTGAGTAAATCATTTACAAATGCAAAAACATTAACAGATAAAATTGATTTTATTGTTACACATAAATTTTTTGGACCGTTTATTTTCTTTGCGTTGATGTTGTTTGTTTTTCAGGCAATTTTTGCGTGGTCCATTATTCCAATGGATTGGATTGACCAGCATTTTGCAATGTTAGCTACCTACTTACAGCATGTTCTTCCTGTAAATATTTTCACAAGATTATTAACGGAAGGTTTAATTCCCGGCATTAGTGGCGTATTGGTATTCGTACCGCAAATCACCGTCTTATTTTTATTGATTACATTGCTGGAAGAGGTTGGTTACATGTCGCGTGCCGTTTATATGTTTGATAATATCATGCAGCGGTTTGGATTGAACGGAAGAAGTATAGTATCATTAATTTCGGGCGGTGCATGCGCGATTCCTGCTATCATGAGCACACGTACTATAAGCAACTGGAAAGAAAGACTCATAACAATTATGGTAACGCCCTTAATTAGTTGTTCTGCGAGAATACCAGTATTTGCTGTATTAATAGGTTTTATTATTCCAAGTTACAAGATTGGAATTTTCAATTCGCAGGGTTTGGTTTTTATGGCATTATACTTAATAGGAATAGTAGCAGCTTTAATAGCCAGCTATGTTTTTAAAAAGATATTGAAGTCAGATGAGATTTCTTTTCTGATGCTTGAATTACCTGAATACAGAAAACCACACTGGAAAAATGTTTTTTATACGCTCTATGAAAAAGTAAGTTCGTTTGTTTTCGGTGCAGGAAAAGTTATTTTACTGGTTTCTTTAATTTTATGGTTCTTAGCAAGTTTTGGCCCGAGCAAAGCAATGAAACAAGCGGTGAATGTAGCGACGATAGAATCTTCTTTATTAAATTCAGACAAAACAACAACAGATTTACATATTGCCTCCAAAAAGTTAGAAGCATCCTATGCAGGTGTTGCAGGACGTTTTATAGAACCGGTTATTAAACCATTGGGTTTCGACTGGAAAATTGGTATTGCATTAATTACTTCTTTTGCTGCACGTGAAGTATTTGTAGGAACAATTTCCACTTTATATTCTATTGGGAAAAATGCAGACAATCTAACCATCAAACAAAAGTTATTACAGGAAAAAAATGAAGAAGGAAAACCTGTTTTCACAATGGCAGTTGCATTGTCATTGGTTTTATTTTATTTGTTTGCGATGCAATGCATGAGTACTTTAGCTACTGTTTACCGCGAAACAAAAAGCTGGAAATGGCCAATTATTCAGTTTGCATACATGACCGGAACAGCTTACATAGTTTCACTGATTGTGTTTCAGTTTTTTAAATAATTTCATTTGGTCATACTTAAATACGAACTTGTCATGCTGAGTATACGAAGCATTAACATATTTTCACCAAAACCTTTGTAAGTATAATTTCGTTTATACGTCTATATACAAAATACATAAAATGAAGTTTATCATCACAATTATCAGTTTATTTTCTTTTATTGGCTGCAATCAGGCACAAAACCAATCAAAAGAAACCGTAAAAGAGTTAAAAAAAAGTTCAACTAAAAAAGAAAACAAATCTATGAATGCAAATTTAGAAGTAGCCACCTTCGGCGGCGGTTGTTATTGGTGTATGGAAGCTATCTTCCAGCGTTTAGAAGGTGTAGTAAAGGTAGAATCGGGCTTTAGCGGAGGACAAGTAAAAAATCCGACATACAGAGAAGTGTGTACAGGTACTACAGGTCATGCAGAAGTCATTCAAATTACTTTTGATACCACAAAAATACCTTTCACAGAAATATTAAAAGTATTTTTCACCATGCATGACCCGACGACATTAAATCAACAGGGAAATGATGTGGGTACACAATATCGTTCAGCTGTTTTTTATCACAATGATGCCCAAAAGAAAGCTTCAGAAGAAATCATCATGGAATTGAATAAATCTAAAGTATATCCGTCTCCTATTGTAACAGAAGTTACAAAGTTTGATGTGTTTTATATAGCGGAAGATTATCACCAGGATTACTATAACCAACACGGTGGTGAAGGATATTGCCAATATGTGATTCAGCCGAAGATTGAAAAATTTGAAAAGGTTTTTAAAGACAGGTTAAAAAAATAATTTAGAATGTTGAATTATGAGTTGTGAATTTCGTAACTCATAATTCATTTATCTAAACTATAATTACTTACTTTCTCATTTCATCATAATCATCCAGTTCATCTTTTAATCGATGTCCGTCAATATGTTTTTTTGGATAATTAAAAAGCATAGAAGTTACAATAGGTATAGCAAAAACTAAAACAGTTAGCAAAGATACAATCATGTCAAAACGCTCACTTTCTATGTATTTAAAAGCTTCGCTGTCATGCAGAAAATGTGCAGGCAGGGAAAGCAATAATTTCAAGCCTAATAAACCTATAACAACAAAAGCTGCGGTTTCCAGGAAAGGATATTTTTCCATAAGTTTTACGAAGCCTTGAGCCACAAATCGCATTGCTAAGATTCCTATAAAAACTCCAATCCAGATTAAATAAATATTTCTTGTAAAGGCAACAGCAGCGAAAACATTATCAATAGAAAAAGCTAAATCCATGATCTCCACTAAAATTACTGTTGACCAAAATTTCCCGATCAGATTATTAAAGTAGTTGTATAATCTGTTTTGCTTTTTTATAGCTTTTGCTGCTTCTGCATCGCCGGATAAATCCGGTTTTTCTTCCTTAGATTGATTTACAAAATAATTGAAGAATAAATAGATTAAATATAGTCCTCCGATTGATTTTAGCCACCAGAATTTAATCAGCCATGAAGCCAGCAATAAACAAATTCCTCTGAAAATATAAGCACCGAAGATTCCATATTTCAATGCTCTTTTACGTTCGGCTTTTGGTAAATCCATTACCATCGTAGCCAATACAGCAGCGTTATCTACAGATAACAAACTTTCAATAATTACCAGATTCAGGATGATTAATAAAGCCTGCTGAATTGTTATACCTTGTAACAGATTTTCCATGTGTCAATTTTAAATAAAACCCAATTTCATTAAAAAAAATCGTTAATGAAAGTTAATATATTGGATTATTAATGTAAATTTAGTGTGAAAACTGTATTAAATATGAAAAGATATCTATTCATGCTTCTGGTAGTAATAGGGTTTACTGCTTTTTCTCAAACCAAATATTTCCCGATTCCGGGCGCGGTAGAAATTCCCGGAAATAAAATAAACGGTACACTCGATGACATAACAGACTTCTCTACATGTACGCAAGTACCCTTTACTATGCCTGACGGAACTAAACTGATGACAGACATTTATTTGCCTATTCTACAGGATAGTTTTGTGTACAAGGACACTTTTATGTTTAATTTATTACCTGCTCCATTTCCGCCAATCAGGATTCCGATTTATGCAGTTCTGTTACAAAAAGGTTCCCAGTTTCTTATTTATGATACTATAAATGGAATGCCGAATCCAAATCCATATCAGTTACCTATGATATTGGAACGTACACCATATAATAAAAATGGAGCAGTTGAAGGTGCAGCCATGGCATTATTAGGTTATGCTGGCGCAGTGCAAGATATGCGTGGCAGATACACATCTCAAGGTGCATATTTGCCATTATATTCTGATAGCTGGAAAAAATGGGCTTATCATAACTACACACATGTATTAGATATTACAACACCAACTGATCCGCGAAACGGAAATAATCACGAAGATGGTTACAATACTATAGAATTTGTAAAAAACCAATTGGTTAGAAAATACGATTTAAACAGAGATGGAATTTTTGAAACAACAGATTTAGTATATAATGGTTCTATTGGTTCTTTCGGTGCATCTGCATTAGGATACAATCAATTACAAGCGGCAGCAGCACATAAGATTGACCCGTCTCAGCCCGGGTTGAAATCTATGTTTCCTATTGTCGGACCCTTAGAGTTTTATAAAAGTACAGGATTTCAGAATGGATGCTTAAGGGATGGATTAGTGACAGGCTGGCTGCGCGGACAAATTAAAGACACTCGGGATGATTTGATGAGTATTGATATGGGTTTGAATGATGATATTCATTCTTCCAAGGACTATAACACACCTGATAAATTTGATGCGGCAAATAAAGCGATAGATCATTTTGTTACAGTAAGATATGAAAACAGTCCTTGCGGTTATTATCCGAATTCTATTGGCAGAAGTGATATGGATGCAAGTAAGGCACCGGTTGATGTAAATGGTGAAAGTGATAAAAACGGAACATACTCACGATACAGAAATATTGAAGTGCCCACTTTTGCTGTTTCCGGATGGTGGGATATTTTTGTCGATGGTTCTATTGAAACACAAAAATTTATTCAGGATAATATTACAGTAAAGAAAAACCTGCAAAAAATAGTTATCGGTCCGTGGGCGCATCAAACGATTGCATCTACTAAAACAGGTGATAAAACATATCCTAAAAATGTAACAGACATTACTAAAATTGATATTTCTAATATTGGTGCAGGCGGACAGATAAATATTGCTGATATTGCTAAATCAGAATTAATAAGCTGGTTCAGATACAACTTAAATTATCATGGCTATAATAAAGTGGCTGAACCAAAAGTATTGATACCAAAATCTATTATATGGCAAAAGCCATTGCCGCAATGGCCGCAGATAGAAGTACGTTTTCCTGCTGAAGATTATAAAATTCAGTTCGCGGATTTACTGAATTTTATTTTAGGGGAACAAAGTTTAAAACAAGTTCCTGTTGAAGTAAGATTGAATGGAAGTTTAGTGATTCCATTCAAATTAGATTTACCGGATTTAGGACCTATTTTACAGGGATTCGGAACAACCGGTGCATTTACAGGAATCCCTCAATATGACTACACGACGATTCCAAGCATTCGTTATTATGTAACCGGTGCGTCCAGTGATGATGGTACTGTTTCTTATGCAGGAAATTACTGGATGGGTTCAGAGGTATTTCCGCCAAATGGTATACAATGGTTTGATATGTATATACATCAAAATAACAAGTTGAATTTTGTAAAACCAAGCGGTGATGAAGGTTATAAAACATATGTACATGATCCCGATAATCCTATCATTACAGTAGGTGGAGGAAACATGATAGAACAAACACCGCAGGGTGACCGTGAATCACAGGGACAAATGAATTTAGCAGATACCAATTTTGCAAAATATACAATGAACAGAGAAGGTGTACTGAAATTTGAAACAGATGTATTGCCGGATTCATTAAGTATTATTGGTTTTCCAAAGTATAAAATATATGCAAAATCAAATCCGGGAAATACAGTATCAGGACCAACAGACTGCGATTTCTTTGTGCGTATTTTAGATGTTTATCCTGATGGAAAAGAATTTTTTGTGGTTGAAGGAGCAGTAAATGCACGTGCTCGGGAATTTGCAAAATCAATTGCATTAGGTGCTGAAAATGATAATGCGCTATTCAGCAATATTGATATTGGAAAAATCTACGAATATTATTTTCAGGGCTATCCGATAGCATACACTTTTGCGCAAGGACATAAAATAAAAATACTGATATCAAGCAGTAATTATCCGCGTTTCCAGGCGTGTGCTGATGTGCCGATTATGCCGAATGAGTTTTTCAGAAGAAAACCTGCTGACGGCAGAACCTACATTTATAATGGTGCTGAATATGTGCCGCGAATATCTGTTCAGCGTATTGCAATTTCCGATCAGTATCCCACACATATTGAATTGCCTGTATTTGGAAGCACTGCAGTAATTACAGCTATTAAGAAAACAAGTACTATCAAACCAAACTGGGACGTCAAATTATTTCCAAATCCAAGCGATGGACAATTTTCGTTATTCATCAACAAAAACGGAAAATATTTAGCAACTATTTATAACACAATAGGAGAAAAACTATTGACAAAAGAAATTACTGAAGAGCATATCTTTGATTTATCAGAACTCGCAAAAGGTCAGTATTTACTGGAGTTAATGGATATTAAAGATACCGACCAGAAAGTGACTAAATCATTTACTATAAACTAACGAGAAAATTACTAACCAAAACCTAACCTGATGAAATCTCCATGCAGTACGCCGAATCTATATCTTACGATAAGAAGGATATTCTATGTGCGCCAAAAAATAAATAAAAATATACACAGAAACTCTCTAAGTAATTCATTGAAATTATTTTCAGCATTTCTATGTTTATTTTTTAGTGTAAATACATATGCGCAGGAAATTTCGATCAAAGGAAAAATTTCAGATAAAGCAACTAAGGAAATATTGATTGGTGCGAACGTTCAAATCAAAGGAACAAATTTTGGTGCCGTAACGGATGTGAACGGTAATTTTGAAATTAAAGCGGATATAAAATTACCTGTTGTTTTACAAATTACCTATTTAGGTTTTGCAGATGAAGAAGTAAATGTTACAGAAGAAAATCAAAATATAGAAACTGCACTTACTGCGCAGGAAGTAAGAGTAAGCAACGATGTCGTAATTTCTGCATCGCGTGTAAGCGAACGTATTCAGACCTCACCATCTTCCATACAAAAGTTAAATGCGAAACAAATTCAATTTGTTGCTTCAGGAAATTTTTACCAGGGTTTAGGAAATCTGAAAGAAGTAGATATCACGACGACTAGTATGGGATTCCAGGTATTTAATACGCGTGGTTTTAATACTACAGCACCTGTTCGTATCGTGCAGTTTATTGATGGAATGGATAACCAGGCACCCGGCTTAAATTTTCCCGTAGGTAATTTAGTAGGCGCAAATGATCTGGATCTGGAAAGTGTGGAAATCATTTCCGGTGCATCTTCAGCATTATATGGTGCTAATGCATTCCAGGGAATTGTAAGTATGCAAACAAAAAATCCGTTTGATTATAAAAACTTACAGGTAAAAATAAAAGGCGGTAATCGCCAGATGGCAGATGCACAGGTTCGTTATGCAAATGCTTTTGGAAAGAAAAAATACGGCAGAGATGTTTTTGGATTTAAAGTGAGCGGTGGTTATTTCCGCGCACAAGACTGGCAGGCAGATGACAGCATTGCAAATACGTACGGCGATATCGGAACAGATGTGAATGTAAGTACGGTTGTGCGCAAATTGCAATACAGTGAAGACACTGCGATAGCACGACAGTTCAGAGCATTGAATGCATACCTGGATTTTTTCCCAAATGCATTTCCAGGTCTTGTTCATGTGCAGGCACCTGGCTACAGGGAAAAAGACCTGACAGATGGAAAAACAGAAAGCATCAAAGCAAGCGTTGCATTGTATGCACGACCGATAAAAGATATGCAGATAGAATACCAGTATAAATTTGGCCGCGGTAGTGCAGTATATCAGGGCGCTAACAGATACAATATCAAAAATATATTATTTCAGCAGCATAAAGTGCAGTTTGATTATAAAGGCGTGTCGGTAAAATATTATACTACACAGGAAAACGCGGGCAAGTCCTATGATATGGTATTCAGCGCAATTAATTTATCTAAGATTGGCATCACGAGATATGTAGGGAATTTTATAAAATCCTATTTTGGAAAATTATCCGATTACACAAATGCTTTTCATGATGATCCGAATGATGCAGATGTGCAGACATCCAGACAATTTGCCTTGGAAGATGCCTATAAAAATGCATATTTACAACCGGGTACTGCATCTTTTGATTCTGCTTATAATTTAATTGTAGATGATGCAAACCTGGTAACAGGTTCTAAATTTCAGGATAAATCTTCTTTGCATCATGTAGAAGCAAGTTATAATCACACCTTCAAACATGATATCAACTGGATTGTCGGCTCTTCTTTCAGGATGTATATTCCACGTTCATACGGCTCTATATTTTTTGATACCTTAGTAAACAGAGCAGACACTCTAGACGATGGCTCACCAAATTTAAAAGCAAAATTCATAAATTTAAATACATGGGAAGTTGGTGGCTACACGCAGATTACTGTCGACTTATTTAAAAAGCATTTAAAATTAGTCGGGTCTGCACGTGTAGATAAAGCTGAAAATTTTAAAGTCCAGTTTTCACCACGAATTTCTGTTGTAGGAACATATAAAGACCATACATTCAGGTTTTCGTATCAGCAGGCATTCAGAACACCGACATTGCAAAACCAGTATATTTCATTGGATTTAGGTGCGATTCAATTATTGGGAAACCTGAATGGTGCTGATGGTTACGACTTCCAATCAGTGAAAGATTTTAGAAGTAATTACAACGTTACATTAGAAGTAGACCCGACTATTTTAAAAACAGTAAAATTAAATCCTATAAAACCTGAACAGGTAAATTCATGGGAACTTGGTTATCGCGGCGTGTTCGCAAGAAGATTATATGTTGATATAAATGCGTACTTCAATCGTTATTTTCATTTCATCGGCGATTTGCGTTTTTATATGCCGACAAATAAAGAGATACAGGTTGGTACAGAAGCAGGAGCTGATGCGATGCTGACTGGAGCATATAAATTAATCCAGATGCCTACGAATGCGAAACAAAAAGTGGATGCTTACGGTGCTTCGATCGGATTGAATTATTATATATGGAAATCTTTGGTGGGTACATTTAATTATACCTATTCGGGTATCAATACTAAAAATTTACAAGACCCGATTATTCCCGGATTTAATACACCGGCACATAAATTCAATTTAGGAATCAGCGCTCAGCGTATTTGGAAAGGATTAGGATTTGGTGTGAATTTTAAATGGGTCAGCAAATACAATTGGGAAAGCACTTTTGGCGATGGAGCAGTGCCAAGTTATCACACGATGGATATGCAGGTCAATTACGAATTTCCAAGATGGTTTACTTTGCAGGTAGGCGGTTCAAATATTTATAACAATAAACATATTGAAGCATACGGCTCACCTAAAATCGGTGCATTGGTATACGGCTCCATGCTTTTTGATTTGGATAGAAAAGGGACAGATACTGAAAGATGGATTAAAAAGAAAAAATAGACCTGTTTCTTTAAATTATTCCTGTGATGAAAAATTATTCGCAGGAAAAAACCTCCGTAATATTCAGGGTAAAACCTTATTTTTGCATCAATAGCAATTGAATGTCAGCAAAATTATCCATTATAGTTCCGGCGTATAACGAAGAAAACACCATTCAGGTCATTTTGAATAAAATCAATGAAGTAAAACTTATTAAGGATATTCAGAAAGAGATTATTGTAGTCAACGATTGCTCCAAAGACAATACAGAACAAAGAGTAATGGATTTTCAGCAGCAGCATCCTGAATTAAATATTGTTTATAAAAAACATGATGTAAATAAAGGAAAAGGGGCAGCCTTGCGTACCGGATTTCAAATTGCTACCGGCGATTTTGTAATTGTGCAGGATGCTGATATGGAATACGATCCGAGTGAGTTTAATGTGTTGATGCAGCCTATTTTAGATGGCTTTGCAGATGTGGTATATGGCAGCCGTTTCATTGGCGGGAAACCTCATCGCATTTTGTTTTTCTGGCACACCATAGGAAATAAGATGCTGACACTCGCATCTAACATATTTACCAATCTGAATCTTACAGATATGGAAACATGCTATAAAATGTTTCGCAGAGAAATCATACAAAGTATAGATTTGAAAGAAAATCGTTTTGGCTTCGAACCAGAGGTAACAGCAAAGATGTCTAAAATTCCAAATATCAGAGTATACGAAGTAGGTATTTCTTATTATGGAAGAACATATGAAGAAGGGAAGAAAATTGGTATGAAAGACGCTTTCCGCGCATTATACTGTATTCTTAAATACAATATACTCTCCTGATTACAGTAAAGTCATTCAGCTCGACAAAAGTCATCCAGCTCGACAAAGAATTACAGCAACAAATCTAATTGACGTTCATGATGCAAATAATGCTCGCGTGTGAAATTCAGTGTTTGTCCAATATTAAATAAACCCGAACGTGGGTGTTTGAAAATAAATTTATCTTCCAGATCAGTAGGTAAGTCATTTAATATTTTTGTAAAGTCCGTGGTATTTTTATCAAAATAATTTTTTATTTCATCTATAGAAATACTTTCCGGGACTTTGCTTACTACCTTTGGAGCTTTAAACTTCAGTGGCAATTTTAAGAAAATAACTAATAAAATATTTCTGAATACACTGCCTATGTCACTTTTTGCAGTAACTTTATTTTCTGCTAAATTCTTACTAATAACTAAAATAGTTCCGCTTTCAGCAAAGGCACAATGATACAATGTTTGGCCTGCACTCCATCCGCCATTCGCTGGAATCTTGTTCAGTTGTTCGTTTGATAAATTTGCTGTCTTTTTCAGGAACTTGTCTTTAACAGCTTTGACCTCGTTGTATTTCTCAGTTAGATGTGTACTCATAAAATAAATTTACAAAAATCTTACAACTTATTACTTACTACTTACTACTTTTATGTATGTTTTTGGATTTCTTTTTATTGATGAAAGAAGAAGGTATGCCGGTCAGCATTGGCGAATATCTAAACTTATTGGAAGCACTGAATAAACGCATTACAAGATTCAGTGTGGAAGAATTTTATTTTTTATCCAAGACCATCTTAATCAAACACGAACAATTTTTAGACAGATATGATCTGCTGTTTGGAAATTATTTTCATGGAGTAGAGTTGTCAGAATTAGAAAAAAAAGAAATCCCTAAAAACTGGCTGGAGAAAGAAATGAACAGACTTTTTTCTGAGGAAGAAAAAGCGATGATAGAAAAAATGGGCGGACTGGATAAATTGATGGAGCGCTTACAGCAATTACTGGAAGAACAAAAAGAAAAACATCAGGGAGGAAATAAATGGATTGGAACTGGCGGCACTTCTCCATTCGGTAACGGCGGTTTCAATCCGGAAGGCATAAATATGGGCGGCGATGGAGGTGGAAGAAGCGCTGTTAAAGTCTGGGAAAAAAGACAATTTCAGAATTATTCTTCAAATGTAGAATTAAATACACGCAATATAAAACTGGCGTTGAAACGTTTGAGAATACTGACGCGTGAAGGAATTGAAGACGAACTGGATTTACATACAACCATAGAGAAGACAAGTAAAAACGGCGGTTATCTCGATATAGAAATGCAGCCTGCAAAAAAGAACCGTGTGAAAGTATTGTTGTTCTTTGATGTTGGTGGTTCTATGGATCCGTACGTTGAACTATGCGAACAATTATTTTCAGCGGCGAAATCAGAATTAAAGCATCTGGAGTTTTTCTATTTTCATAATTGCGTGTACGAAAGTATCTGGAAAGATAATAATATGCGTTATAATGATAGAATTCCAACGTTTGATATTTTACATAAATTCAATCAGGATTACCGCGTTATTTTTGTCGGTGACGCAACTATGTCGCCTTATGAATTAACAGCATTAGGCGGAAGTGTAGAACATTACAATGATGAATCGGGTATTGCATGGCTAAACCGTTTTGTAACAAAGTTTCCAAATACAGTCTGGTTAAATCCGAGTAATGAATATTACTGGGATGGAACTCCAACAGTGAAAATTGTTAAAGAAGTATTCAAAGACAGAATGTTTCCGATGACACTGGATGGTCTGGCAAAAGCAATGAAAACATTAAAAGGAAAGAAAGTTGTACATTAATAAATTTTTTTTAACCACATAGACACATAGCTAATTATGATAGGATAGTCAGAAAATATAACGAAGGCAAGACATAGTATTCATCAAAGATGAATTTCTATGATTACCTTTGGTCTTCCGCGAGTTACAATGGCTTAAATATTTTCTAAGAAAATCTTATGTATCTATGTGGTTAAAAATTTAAACGAATAACTATAACTCATGAACGAATTTAAAGGCACCGAAAATTATATAGCAACCGAAGAATTGCAAATAGCAGTAAATGCAGCAATTGCTTTGGAAAAACCATTATTGATAAAAGGAGAACCGGGTACCGGTAAAACATTATTGGCATTTGAAGTGGCGAAAGCATTGAAAAAACAAATCTACACATGGCATATAAAGTCGACCACGCAGGCACAACAAGGTTTATATGAATATGATGCAGTGGCACGTTTGCGCGATTCACAATTCGGAGATACAAAAGTAAATGACATTGCGCAATACATTATTAAAGGAAAAATGTGGCAGGCATTTGAAAGTGAAGAACAGGCAGTTTTACTGATAGATGAAATTGATAAAGCGGATATTGAATTTCCGAATGACTTGTTGTTAGAGTTAGATAAGATGGAATTCTATTGTTATGAATTACAAAAAACAATCAAGGCTAAAACCCGACCGATTGTAATTATAACATCCAACAATGAGAAAGAATTACCGGATGCATTTTTACGCAGATGTTTTTTCCATTATATACGTTTTCCTGAAAGACCAACGATGATTGATATTATCAATGTGCATTTCCCAAAATTAGAAGAAGACCTGATGGAAGAAGCATTAAAAGTATTTTATGGTCTGCGTGAAATACATGGCATAAAAAAGAAACCATCTACATCAGAACTGATAGACTGGATTCGTTTATTGAAGCTTGGAAAAAACACGAAGGAAGATTTAGAAAAGATAGATTATATAAATGCACAACCGCCGTATTTTGGTTCGCTCTTAAAAAATGAGCAGGACTACGAACACCTCAATAAAGTGAAACGCAGTACGCAAAATACGTTCAGGAGATTTTAAGATTATTCTACTTTAAATAAAATAGTAACGCGGTCTTTGCCGCCGGCAATATCCCAGTGCCAGAATTTTTTTATCTTTTTGAATTGAGAATTCGTTTCGATCGCTTCTAATTTTACATCACTTTCAACGGGCGCATACCAGTCATCCCATAATACATAACAAGGTTTATGCATCGTATTGTTATGAAAATCATTTCTGAAGTCAGGATGAAGGACATCATCAAAATAATCTACATGGAGTGTTTCACTAATGTACGGTGCAGTAAAGTAAACAGGTAATTTTTTGTAATCAGGATAAAGCAGATTCATGTAATCTGCAACTTCCTGCTGACATTGCTGATCACCGCGTAAAATTAAATCGCGCTCAGGAATAATGGCATATTTGGTTACAGAAAAATTTATGGCAATCAATAACAATACAAGACCAGCAATTCCATTAGACAAAAATTTAGTTTTTGGGAAAAACTGAAAAATTTCATCAAACACCTTCGCACAGATAATACCAGCTAATGGCAATACACCAACCAACACGCGTACCAATCCGAAAGAATGAAACCAGCCTTTATACCAGGCAAATGAGTGAAAGAAAAATACAGAAAAGAAAATGCCGTAAATCAGGAATAAATCTTCTAAAGAAAAGTTGACTTGTTTTTTTAAAATAAATTTTAAAAACGTTAGTACAAATCCGGTTAGCATTCCTGCACAAAAAACAAAATACAATATAAGTCCTGTGGAGTATCTCATATTACTGATAAAGGCATCCCACGAGCCACTGCCATAACTGCTGGAGCCAACAGCATAAGGGTTTTCAGTAAAAACCCACATTAGTGGTTTGTCATAAAAGTAAACGCCCAGCAAAGCATACACAACATGGCCAATGATTAACAATGGCGTTAATTTCCATTCTTTTTTCAGTAATAAATACATAAAGAACACGACTATAACTACCATTCCTTCTGAACGTACAAAAGGTAAAAAAGACAAAATAATAATTGCCAATATTTTTCTTTCATATAACCATAAAAAAATAATGAATATTAATGTGAAAGCGAATAATGGTTCTGTAAGACCGGATGTTGAATATACAATCTGATGCGGAAAAACAGCTAGAAATAAAGAAGCCAGCCACGCATATTTTATATTCAGTTTTTGCGCAACTTTAAAGGAGAGATAAATTGAAATAGCATTGATGGAAATATTAAAAACCTGGATACCGATAAAACCAAATTGTGCCGGAAGACAAGTGATTAAAACATACACAGGTTTTGCCCAGTGGTGAAAAAAATGATGCGGATGTTTAAAAGCAAATTTTGAATATAAAAAATGCATTACACTGTCACCTTCATCACCGGTGCCGTGAAATATTTTTGCAATTGTAAGTAAGGAAATAAAAAACAAAACAGATATGCTTAATGCAATTGATTTCTGCGAAACTTTAAAATTCATCTGTGCAATTTTAGATACGCTCATCATGCAATACGGCACGTTTCACCAATGGATTGGCACGCATCTCTGCATAATTTTCTCTGCTGTTGAAAATATCTATGGCTGTGAAAATTGCTTTTCTGAAAGATGTTTCGTCCGCAATTCCTTTTCCTGCAATGTCTTCAGCAGTACCATGATCCGGCGAAGTGCGGACTATATCTAAGCCTGCCGTATAATTGGTGCCATCTTCGCTTGCAATATATTTAAAGGGAATCAAACCCTGGTCGTGATACATCGCTAAAACACCATCAAATTTTTTATAATTACAAGACGCAAAAAACCCATCAGCAGGATAAGGTCCAAAAACCGTCATGCCTGCTTCTTTAGCTTCTTTCACTGCCGGCAAAATAACATTCATTTCTTCATTGCCTATCACACCTCCATCACCTGCGTGCGGATTCAATCCTAATACTGCAATACGCGGCTGGTCGATACCAAAATCCTGCGTGAGTGAAGCATTCATCAATTGCAGTTTTCGCAGGATTTTTTCCTTAGAAATTTTTGAGGCAACATCTTTAATCGCGCTATGGTTTGTAACCAAACCAACACGTAAATCTTCTCCAACCATAAACATCAGGTTGTCTTTTGCACCAAAATAATTCATTAAATATTCGGTATGTCCTGCATAAGGAAATTGGTCGGAATGCATCACTTTTTTATTGATAGGAGCTGTTACCAGCACATCAATCTGTTTGCTTTTGAGTGCTTCACAGGCAGCCTGCAAAGACTTTAATGCATAATTTCCCGTAATATCTGTCGGAATTCCGGGAGTTATAGCGAATTCTTCTTCCCAGACAGGAATAATATTTAAGGAATTATGGGCTAAATTATTATATCCTTTAATGGAAGAATATTGAAATTTATCAAAGTTGAAAATTTTTTTGTAATAAGATAAAACCCTCGGATTACCAAACAGAATAGGCGTAAACTGCTTGTATATCTGGTCGTCTAAAAACGTTTTCATGATGATTTCAGGACCTATTCCCGCTACATCACCCAGCGTTATTCCTACTTTTCTTTTCTGGTTTTGTGTCGACATCTTTACATTGATTTTGTACAAATTTAAACAATAATCTGACACCATACGCAGTTGCCCATTTTCCGCGATAATTATAATTGGAAGAGATATATGCAGGACCTGCGATATCGAAATGCATCCAGGGATAATCTACGAAGTGTTGCAGGAATTTTCCTGCCGTGATAGCACCCGCATCCATCGGTCCCAGGTTTTTCAAATCAGCGATATCACTTTTCATGTATTCACCGTATTCATCCCAGAATGGAAATTCTACAGTACGTTCACCGGTAGCATTACCGGCTTTTCGTAGTTTCTTTTTAGTTGCTTTATCAGCAGTACCCATTATTACACTTGCTTCTTTACCTATTGCACGCATCGCAGCACCTGTCAGTGTGGCAAAGTCCAGAACCAATTCGGGTTTAAAACGTTTTGCATAATGTAGTGCATCTGCTAATATTAATCTGCCTTCCGCATCGGTATCTAAAACTTCTACCGTTGTACCATCATACATCGTAATAACATCACTCGGACAAATGGCTTCGTAACCCGGTCTGTTTTCTACGGCAGGAATTAATCCGATAACATGATAAGGTAATTTTGATTTTGCAATGGCATGCATCGCACCCACAACAGCAGCTGAACCGGCCATGTCAGATTTCATCATGTCCATGCTGTTTCTGGTTGGTTTTAAAGACAAACCGCCGGTATCGAAAACAACACCTTTGCCAACCAATACTAAAGGTTGTGTGTTGATGTGATTTTTAGGTTTGTATTCTAAGATATTAAATGTAGCGGGAGCGGAACTGCCCAGGTTTACCGCTATTACGCCGCCCATTTGTTCTGCTTCAATTTCTTTCTGATCTAAAACAGTAACATTAAAACCTGCAGACTCACCAATTTTCTGAATTTCTTTTGAGTACTGCGTTGCAGTTAAAAAAGAGACTGGTTCATTTACCAGATCTTTTGTGATGCGTACACTTTCTGCAATTAAATTTAATTCGTTTACAGTCGGCTCATCTACTAATATTGGATCGATATGAATGGTTAAACCATAGCCCTTGGGTTTGGTTCTGTATTTTAAAAATTCATAATCCGACAAATTAATTCCTAAAAGTAAAGAGGATAGATGCTCCTTGCTGATTTCACCCAAGACCTCTAAACTGACATCGGTTTCCTTTTGTTCTTTGCATGCTTTATAAATTGTATTTCCCTGTACACGTAATTTTTCATGCACATCGGTTTTCTCTGCATTAGCATCAATTTCCAGAGGAAATAAAATGTAATTTTTTTGCTGCTTGCTGAACGGAATTATTTGTAAACCGTCATTCAGTTTTTGTTGTATGGCTTTCTTCTCTTCGATATCAAAAAAAGGCAAAATATTGAGGTTGACTTTAGTAAATAGGATGAGTATAGCTCTCTTGGGAGGTTTCGTGGAAATCTGTAACATAATATCTATCTTTAAGGTTTTAAGTTTCTATAATATTGGGTATCCCAAATGTATATTTTTTTGAAGAAATAAATTTAGTACAAATGTCTCGTTTTGTGACAGCCTTAAAATCGTATGGTCAGCACTTTTTACATGATAAAATTGTGCTTCAAACTATATCTGACCTCATAAAACAGTTTCATACAAACGAAAATATCGTTGAAATTGGTCCGGGAACTGGTGCTTTGACGACTTTTTTAATGAAAGAATTTCCACTTGTGACATGTATAGAAGTAGATAATCGCTGCGTGGAACATTTAAATAAGGAATATAGTAATCAAAAAGACCATATTCAGATTATAGAAGCCGATTTTCTGAAGATGGATTTAACAGATTTTCTGAAAACACCTACAGCAATTGTTGGAAATTTTCCATATAATATTTCCTCACAGATAGTATTTAAAGTGCTGGATAACTATGAGCATATCCCTTTTATGGTGGGAATGTTTCAGAAAGAAATGGGACATCGTATCGCATCCAGCCATGGTTCAAAAGAATATGGCGTAATAAGTGTTTTCGCACAACTATTTTATGATGTAAAGATGGAATTTGATATTGGCCCGGAAAGTTTTTCACCGCCCCCAAAAGTGATGAGCAGCGTAATTTCCATGCGCAGAAAAGAAAACATCAAGCTTGATTTTGATTTTAAGTTATTCAGAAATATTGTAAAATCAGGATTTAACCAACGCCGAAAAATGCTGCGCAATGGCTTGAGTGGAATTGCTTCCAAAGAATTATTGCAGCAGGAGATTTTCCGGAAACGTGCGGAACAATTAAGTGTGCAGGATTTTATTGATCTGACAAAAATGATTGCAAAATCAAATGAATAAGAAAGTTTTAATTACCGCGGATATTCATCTTTATATTCAAAATAAATTTGAAGAGTCGAACTTTTCTGTCGATGTTATACCTGAAATCAGTCCTGAAAAATTACTCGAAATTATTTCAGATTACAGCATTCTGATAATAACAACATATACAAAAGTCGATAGGGAAGTAATTGATAAAGCTAATAATTTAAGGTTGATTGGACGGGTGGGCAGCGGCATGGATAATGTGGATGTCGAATATTGCAAGACAAAAAATATTGTGTGTGTCAATTCGCCTGAAGGCAATGGAAATGCGGTAGGAGAGCACTGTCTGGCAATGCTGTTGTGTTTATTAAATAATATTACAACCGCAAATAGCGAACTTAAAAATAATATCTTTTTACGTGAAGAAAATCGTGGGGAAGAATTAGACGGAAAGACAATTGGAATTATAGGTTATGGACACACAGGAAGTTCGTTTGCAAAAAAATTACGTGGTTTTGATGTCAAGATTTTAGTATACGATAAGTATCAAAAAGCGAATGATGATTTTGTACAGAATGTTTCCTTAGAAGAATTACAAGAGCAATGTGATGTGATCAGTTTTCATGTTCCGTATAATAAAGAAACACACCATTATTGTAATGCAGCATTTATTTCAGCGTGCAGTAAGACCCCAATAATCATTAATACTTCACGCGGCGCAGTAGTAAATACAAAAGAAATTATTGTTGCTTTAGAAGATAAAAAGGTAAAAGGTTTTTGTGTAGATGTTTATGAAGATGAACCCATCACAAAAAATAAAATCAATACTCCAGAAACGTATCAAAAATTAGTTGAGTTTAAGAATGTAATTGCCACGCCGCATATTGCCGGCTGGACTATAGAATCAAGATATAAACTTGCAAAAATTTTGATGGATAAGATTGAGAATGTCATTAGTCAATAGACTTTTCTTCTTCAATTATAAATTTTATATGCTCATGTTCTCTTATTATGTTAATTAATATCTCAAAAAGAGTTTCACCTTGATGTTGTTTTGCTAATTCAATATACTTATCGATAGAGTTTTTACTTGTCGGATGACATTTTTGCAATATGTTTGTATAATGGTTAATTGTTTCTTCAAATCCCAAGTTTGTTTCGCTTTTTAAACTATTTTTCCAAATAATTGTAATTTGTTCTTCATATTCATGCACTCCAAATCCACCCCGTAACAAATCATTAAATGCATCTAAATTATGTCCGATTTCCCAATCTAAGTCTTTCGTTAATAATTGGTCTATTTCAAGATAGAAAGTCTCAATATCTGAAAATTTATTACCATCTATTGTAATTACTTTTCTTTCCATTTTATTTTTTCTCATTATTAACTTTCTTTCTGTCACTCATCCACTCAATCCCTAAACTTGCCAGTAAAATATAAAACGGCATGCTTGGTAATCTATATCTTGCATAAGAAATAATACCGCTGATTAAAGCAAAATAGCCTGCAGAACCCAGTAAAAACAACATAAGCAGTACTTGTTTTTCTTTCATCATCCTCCAAATTCCAATGGCAGCGAAGAAATAAATAACAGCTAAAAATAAACCGACAAACAATCCCAATAAGATTTCATAAATGGTTTTTTCAGCAAAGAATTTTTTCATCAATGCCATCACTCCATTATTGTATTTTTCTTCTTCACTGAATTTTTTTGCAGGAATGTGTAAAACCCCCGTAAGGCTTTGCGTGCCTACACTTAAATGTATTTTTATAGTACCAATTAAATGCATTTTTAAATAATCTGCGAAATGTGCTTTCAGTATTTTATTCGCTAATTCACCATCGTACTTCTCCTTATCAAACGGATTTGCATCAGAAGACCAACCCATTTTTTGTAATTCTGTTTTAAAGTTTGCATTTACAGAATCTATTGGTTGTTTCAGTCGTTTTGACTCAAAATAAGCTGCATTCCAGAATAATAAATTATATCCTTTGATATTGGACAAAGCAAAGTGATTATATTCGCTGTAATTTCTGAAACACCACGGAGCAATTGTGATAAAATACGCGATAGCTAAAACAGCAGATAACTTAATAGCTATTTTCCATTCTTTGAAATACCATAATAAAGTAAACAGAAAAATCCCGATAATATAATATTGCGAAATCGGACGAATCAATGTGCTGAAACCGTAAATGATTCCTGTAAGTATAAAATACTTTAAGAAAGAAGTTTTAATTGCTTTGATATAAAATAATAAAGCTGCCAGAAAAATAGTCGTGTAAATAGTTTCTGTCAGAATGTAATATATAAAAATCGTATGATGTAAATCCAGAGAAAATAAAACTGCGGCTATAAACCCAACTTTTTCACTAAACAATTCTTTTCCGGTTTTATATAATAATATGATGGATAATAAATTCAGAAAAATCTGCGCAAAAATAGCAGTGTAGGGCTGACTTCCAAAAATAGAATATATTATGGCTACAAAAAACGGATAACCGGGGGTTCTGAATGCATCGCCACAAAAAGTAAAATGTTCTTTAATACATAAAGCCAGATTATGATAACCCAAAGAATCGAATAGTAAAATCTGTTTTTGTACCACTAAATTATTCCAGGGCTGAAAACGGATAAAAATTAACACCCTGACAATGAATGAGAACACTAATAACCATCCTATTTTTTTAGGTAATGTCAAAAAAAGAGTCTTTTCATCGTTCATTGCGTAAAAATAGGCTTTTATCTTAAAAGCTAAAAATTGTTTAAAAATTGCGTTTTGTCGAAAAAAAGTATAATTTTGCTTTCAAGGCACGTCTCTTTTGAGGCGTGTCTATTTTTTTCAACTAAAATAAATTTATGTCAGAAATAGTATATGTGACCGAAGAAGGTTTGGCGAAGATGAAAGAGGAGTTAAATCAACTTGTAACGGTAGAGCGTCCAAATGCTTCTAAAGCGATCGGAGAAGCAAGAGAAAAAGGTGATTTATCAGAAAATGCTGAATACGATGCTGCAAAAGAAGCTCAAGGTTTATTAGAATTACGTATTCGTAAACTGGAAGGCGATATTGGCAATGCACGTGTTTTGGATTCATCAAAAATTGATACTTCAAAGGTATCTGTTTTATCTAAAGTAAAAGTGATGAATCTGAAAATGAAAAAAGAATTTACTTATCACCTTGTTTCTGAAAAAGAAGCTGATTTAAAACAAATGAAGATTTCAGTAAAATCTCCGATTGGCGCAGCATTACTAGGAAAAACAAGAGGTGAAAAAGTAACTATTCAGATTCCTGCAGGAAATATGGAATTAGAAGTTTTAGATATTTCAATATAATTAGCAGTTGACAAATTTATAGCTGACAATTTTTTTTGCAAACTAAATCATTGTAAACTATAAACTGAATAATGACCATCTTCACTAAAATTATTAACGGAGAAATACCCTGCTATAAAATTGCGGAAGATGAAAACTATTTCGCTTTTTTAGACATTCGTCCATTGCATGCAGGTCATACATTAGTGGTTCCCAAAAAAGAGACTGATTACATTTTTGATATGGAAGATGAAGAACTGAAAGGTATGATCATCTTTGCAAAGAAGATTGCAGTTGCTATAAAGAAAGTAATTTCCTGTGAACGCATCGGTATGACTGTGATTGGATTAGAAGTGCCGCATGCACATATCCACTTGTCACCAATAAATTCTGTTTATGATCTTGATTTCAGAAATGCTAAATCCTTGCCAATAGAAGAAATGGAATCTATTGCAGAGAAAATAAAATCGGCTTTGTAATTACTGAATGCAGTAATTACAAAGCCGTATCGACATTTTATATCGCTATGATAATCTACTTAGTATTATTAAGATCTGCAATACTTGGAGCAGGTACATCTTTTACCTCATAAAATCCTAATGATTTCATCAAGTCAATATCTGCTTTATTAATCATTCTTGCAAAATAATGACGGCCGTTCGGACAACTGCAAGAAGTACAAGCTGTAGAAATTTTTTCATCTAAAGAAGTACGCATTTCTAAAATATTAACTTGGTAAGCACGCAGATAACTTTTAACTGCGCCTATTAATTGCTCATCTGTTGGTGCTTTTAACCAATCAAAATTCCATGGATTATTACACATGGTTTCATCATAACGCATCCAGACAGTACCAACAACACGTTGAGTTGAAGTGGCAGAATTACCAACAGGAGCAAGTGAGGTTTTCATGCATGAAGTAGTTATTCCTATTATTAGAAACAAGGCTACGGTAAAGATTAATTTTTTCATAAGTTCTGTTTTAATTATTTTAAAATTAAACAAAAACAAAATTCACCGCGGAGATTTCTTTTACATAATTGTAATGCTTTTAGGTAGCAATTACATTTAATTATGTAAAGCAGTAGCTATGATTATGTAGTAAATGAGTTAATTTAATTATAAAAAAAATTACTGTTTTTTATCATCCGTTTTTAAGTTAACAGCATTTTTTACTTCGTAGAATTTTAATGCTTTTAATTTTTCAATATCTATTTTTGGAACCCGAACATAAAAATGAGTGCCGCTCGGACAAGTACAGGCATCACATGAAATAAAATCTTTTTCAGTAGTAGACTTTATTTCGAGAATATTAATTTCTCTACCTGTTAAATCCCCTTTTATTGCACCCAAAATTTGTTCTTCCGTAGGTTTTGCAAACCATTCAAAGTGCCATGGATTGGCACATTTTGTTTCATCATAACGCATCCAAACTTCATTAGCATTCAACTTTGTAGTTGAAACGGTTTCAGTAGTTGTTTTTTTCTTAGTGCATTTTTTTTTCTTGTTGCATCTTCCAAAAGAAAACAGGCAGGATAAAATCAGAATTGAAAAGAATATTTTTTTCATAAATTATGTGTTTCAAAAATTAAGCCAAATTTCGACAAGCTCAATTTGACAATATACTGTGACAGACTGAGCCTGTCGAAATCACTGTTTAAAAATTACATTGTTTTCATTTACCTCAACAGTTGCATGTTTACCCATATAGAGAGCCCGGTTATCTGCAATATGACCACATGGAAAACCAAAACACACAGGATAATCATATTCAGAAAAATGCTCAGAAATAATTTCTTCTGCTGTTTTACCGAATGGAACTGTATTATCATTCATTTCAGTCATGCCGCCAACTATCAAGCCTTTTAAATGTGACAATTTTCCGGCGCGTTTCATTGCCATCATCATTCTGTCCACATGATACAAATATTCATCCAGGTCTTCAATAAACAGAATTTTATTGGTGGTGTCAAAAATAGTTTTTGTTCCCAATATAGAATATAGAATAGATAAATTTCCGCCAACAATTTCACCTTGCATAATGCCATTCCTGTTGAATGCATGCGGCGAAAATTCATAGTTCAGCGTATTTCCAAATAATGCATCTTTCAATGATTGAATTGCCTGTGTTGTATTAATAGAAAAAGTACTGGGCATAATGCTGTGCAAGGATTCCATGCCGATATTACAATTCAGTTGAGTATGCAAATAAGTAATATCCGAAAATCCAACAACCCATTTCGGAGCATCCATAAATGCACGGAAATTTAAATCGTCCATAATTCGAACGGTACCATAACCGCCGCGGGCTGCAATAATCGCTTTAATACTGCTGTCATCCAGCATGCGCTGAAAATCTGTCTTTCGTTCTGCATCTGTGCCGCCATACTGATTATCAGCTTTGCCAATAGTATCGCCCAGCACTATATTCAAACCCCAGCTTTTTAATATATCAATTGCCGCTTGTATTTCTTCCACAGAAATTTTGCGGGCCGGACAAGTGATGCCAACAGTATCGCCTTGTTTAAGAAATGGTGGTCGAATCATATTGTAAAAGTAGAAAGTAAAAAGTAAAAATATCATTTTTCTTATTTTTTTGGGGTTTGGCATTTAACTTATAACTTTGTGCTATGTCAGAACCTCAACGATATACCATTACAGCAGCATTGCCTTACGCAAACGGACCATTACATATTGGTCATTTAGCAGGTGCTTACATTGCCGCTGATATTTATGCACGCTATCTGCGTTTGCAGGGTAAGGATGTGATTTTTGTATGCGGCAGTGATGAACATGGTGCAGCGATTACCATTAAAGCAAAAAAAGAAAATACGACACCCAATGAAATTGTAGATAAATATCATGCCATCATCAAAAAGAGTTTCGAAGATTTTGGAATTTCATTTGATATTTATCATCGTACTTCAGAACCGATTCATTATGAAACTTCGCAGGATTTTTTCAGGGTGCTGAATGATAAGAATGCTTTTCAGGTTGAAGAAACGGAACAGTATTATGATGAAGAAGCAAAACAGTTTTTAGCGGACAGATACATTATCGGAACTTGTCCGGTGTGTGCAAATGAAAATGCATACGGAGACCAATGCGAAAAATGCGGTAGTTCTTTAAATTCAACTGACTTAATAAATCCAAGATCAACTCTTACTAATTCTACACCTGTTAAGAAAACAACTAAACATTGGTTTTTAAAATTAGATGAACAACAAAAAGGAATCGAAGATTGGTTTGATAAAA
>JAYVPA010000091.1:0-24295 GCA_043757615.1 Sphingobacteriales bacterium
GAAAGAATGTATTCCGGGGAAGCTATTTTACAGCAGATGCAGGATGGACACACATTTTTAATTTGTTCCGAGCATGAACAGACATTGGGTTTTATCAGCTATTTTATTCGTGAAGATAATATTATGTGCATTCCAAAAATCTACATAAAACCTGCATTACAAAGAAAAGGAATTGGAAAAGTTTTATTGAATGAGACTGAAAAGATTGCGCGTAAAAATAAGATTGATTTTCTTGAATTAAATGTCAATAGAAAAAACCCGGCGATGTACTTTTATAAAAAGCAGGACTTTGAAATGCACGAGAAGGTAGATATTGCTTACGGTAAATTTTGGCTGAATGACTATGTTTTGAGGAAAAGAGTAGGTTAACAAATGTGTTAAGTCGCTAAAAAAAATAAACCATTCCTCGTGTTCCTTGTTTTCTAACATTATGGTAGCAATTATTTTTCCGCATCAACTATTCAAAACAATTTCATTCACAGCTCAAGAAATTTATCTTGTAGAAGAGTTTTTGTTTTTCAAACAATATAAATTCCACAAACAAAAAATAGTATTTCATAGAGCTTCTATGAAATACTATGCACACTATTTAGCGCAACAAGGTTATCAAGTACATTATATTGAAAGTAATGACAAACGAAGCGATATTCGTTTTTTATTAAACGATTTAAAAACCAAGAAAGAAATTGAATATATAGACACTGTAGACAATTGGCTGGAAAAAAGAATTACTGAAACAGCTGCAAAAAACGCTATCGTTCTGCATAAAATAGAAAGTCATTTATTTTTAAATACAAGTGCTGCTAACAATTCTTTTTTTGATGTACATAAACGTTATTTCCAAACTGATTATTATATTCATCAACGAAAAAAACAAGCCATTTTAATTGACAAACAACAGAAACCTATTGGAGGAAAATGGACATTTGATGCAGAAAACCGTTTGAAATATCCAAAAAACAAACAAGCACCAACTGTTACTTTTCCAACTATCAATTCATTCTATAAAGAAGCCATTGATTATACGGAACAACATTTTTTAAAAAACTATGGTAACATTTCTAATGATTTTATTTATCCAAGTACACATGAAGAAAGTGAAAACTGGTTAGAACAATTTTTAGAAAATCGTTTTTTAGAATTTGGCGCATATGAAGATGCTGTTGTCAGCAATGTATCTATTTTACATCATTCAGTATTAACACCCATGCTGAATGTTGGCCTGCTAACACCAACAACTATTATAGAAGCAACACTTTTGTTTGCAGAAAAAAATGATATTCCAATTAATTCATTAGAAGGTTTTATTCGCCAAATCATTGGTTGGCGGGAGTTCATGCGTGCTATATATGAGCGGGAAGGAAGCCGTCAACGCACGCGTAATTTTTGGAACTTTGCAAAAAAAATGCCAAGTGCATTTTACACAGCCAGCACCAAAATAAAACCAATTGATGATGTCATCAACAAAATAAATACAACAGGTTATTGTCACCATATCGAACGGTTGATGTTGCTTGGTAATTTTATGCTACTCTGCGAAATTGCACCTGATGAAGTGTATCAATGGTTCATGGAATTTTTTATTGATTCGTATGACTGGGTAATGGTGCCGAATATTTATGGAATGAGTCAGTTTTCTGATGGTGGTTTAATGTGTACCAAACCATACATTAGCGGCAGCAATTATGTAGCAAAGATGAGTGATTATAAAAAAGACAATGAATGGTCAGATATTTGGGATAGTTTATTCTGGCGGTTTATGCATAAACAGCGTAATTTCTTTTTGCAAAATCCACGATTAGGAATGTTGATTGCAACATTTGATAAAATGCCAAAAGAAAAACAAGCATTGCATTTACAAAGAGCTGAAGATTATTTACAACAATTGAAATAATGCCACAAACGAAAAAAGAATTTTTACCGCAAAAGATTTGCATGGTTTGCAAACGGCCATTTTCGTGGCGGAAGAAATGGGAAAAGGTGTGGAACGAAGTAAAGTATTGCAGCGAAAGATGCAGACATGCGAAACACTAATATTTACTCACTAACCAAGCCCAGTAAATCAAAACAAACTGTATTGGTATACGCAATACTATAAATATATATTTAGCACCTTCCGCGCCTTTCGGCGGATTGAATAAATGTGGAATATGAACGGAAAAAAATACGATGAGCATGGCAATAATAAGGTATGCAGAAACAGGTCGTGTTGCTGCAAATAATAAACCAATTCCTAAAATAATTTCTGCAATACCCGTTACTGTATTTAATAATGCAGGGTTTGGAAAAAATGAGGGCATAATATTTATATAAAATTTCGGATTTATAAAATGATTTACGCCTGCACCTGCGTAAAAGAATGCCATTACATAAAGTGATATTTGTTGGATGGTTGTCATAGTTATTCTCTTTTTTATTTTTAATCAATTAATTTATTGTCAATACCAATCGTCACCCTGTTTGTACTTTTTAATCTTACAAACAATGCTTCTGCTTTTGGCAGTTCATATTCAAAGAAATAATTACAGCATAAGATTTTACTTGCCTTAAAATCTGCATCTATAGTCGTGCTTTCGTTTACTGTGTTTGCCATTTTTAACCACAGCCAGCCCATCACTAAAAAACCGAATAATTCCAGATACAATGTTGCGTCTGATAAATAAGCCTCCACGCCTTCTTTTTGTGCAACGCCCATTAAGTGCATAGATAATTCCTGCAGCTGTCCTAATTTTTTTTCTAAAGTAGCGGCATACAATTTTGTGCTTTCATGTTGTTTTGCTTTTGTAATTTCCTGCATCACTTCCTGCATCAGGTACATCACGGCTTTGCCGTTTTTCATCATTACTTTTCTTCCTAACAAATCCAAACCATGAATTGCTGTAGTGCCTTCATGTATAGTATGTATACGTGTTTCTCGATAATATTGTTCAGCAATAAAATCTTTTGTAAAACCATACCCTCCAAATATTTGTATTGCTGTTGATGTAGAAAAATTACTTGTTTCCGCCGGATACGATTTTGCAACAGGCGTCAGTAGCTCTAACAGCAAATGATATTTTTCCTGTTCATCACCTTCAGTTACGCGTGCTAAATCGGAGAAATAGCTGCATTGCAATTCCAGACATAATGCTCCATCAATAAATGTTTTTTGAAACAACAACATGCGTTTTACATCCGCATGATTAATGATAGCAGTTTGCGGTAACTCAGGATTTTTTTCTGCAATATTCCTGCCTTGCAATCGTTCATTCGCATATTTTAAACTTGCGTAATAGGCTGCCGAAGAAATAGACGTTGCATGCAACCCGACAGAAATCCGTGCTTCGTTCATCATCTGAAACATATACGATAATCCCTTATTTTCTTCACCAACAAGCCATCCTTTGCAATCATTATTTTCACCAAAACTTAAATGTGCAATCGGTGCGCCTTTGTAACCCATTTTATGATAAACACCAATACTTGTTACATCATTATATTCTAGAGTACCATCTTCTTTTATTCTTTCTCTGGGAACAATAAACATGGAAATACCTTTAGTACCTGTAGGTGCACCTTTCACGCGCGCCAGTAATAAATGCACTACGTTATCTACAACATCGCTGTCACCACAGGAAATAAATATTTTTTGTCCGACGATTTTATACGAACCATCCTCTTGCTTTTCTGCTGTTGAAACCACATCACTTAAAGAACTTCCTGCACTCGGTTCGGTTAATGCCATAGTGCCTTGCCATTCACCTGCAAACATTTTCGGTAAATAAACATCATGATATTTTTTATCTGCAAATTCTTCAATCAAATGTGCAGCTCCCATTGTTAATCCTGCAAATACACAACCTGAATAATTCGCTGCACCTAAAATAAAACTCGCTGCAGTTGTAAACACACTTGGCATTTGCAAGCCTCCGGCTTCTTTGTTTGCTAAAATACTTATCCATCCATTTGCACCGCTGATACGCATGATATCTTTATGAACAGGATGCACATGAATTCTGCCGTTAATCAGTTCCGGCTGTTTTCTATCCATTTCAACCAAATACGGAAATAAATATTCTTTTGCAAACTGATCCGTTGCATCAATATACATTTGTAATGCCTCTTTATCATGATCGGAAAAATAATTGTACTTCGTAACAGTATCGGCTTTCAACACATCAAACAAAATAAAATTCAAGTGTTCGCGATTGTAAAATTTATCGCCAAGAAAAACGGAAGAATTAGTTTGCATGTAGAAAAATATTTTTTCTAAGATAAGACATTATTCCGATAAGAGAAAAAAGAAGAAAGCAAGAATTAATATGGAAACAGCTTCATGAATTCGTCAGCAACATCTTTATTTTTTGTTTCTAAAATAAAGTAATAAAGATTTCTGGTCCAGGTATACGAATAACCTGACTTACCGCTCATCAGTAAATATTTATTAGAAATACTAACGACATTTTTTTGTTTTATTTCATTTGTTTTACCATCTGTCGCATCATCATAAATTTTTAGCCATACAGTTTTCATATCTTCCTGACTGCTTGCTTTTCCGAACTTAATAAAGACTTGTGTATTTTCTCTATCTTTCTTGTAATAGACTTTCCCGTTTTCTTGTCCGGGAATATAATCATGAAAAGCAAAACGCTCCCAATTTGCTAATCTGGGAGGCAATAATTTTTCAAATTCATCACCTAACGGAAATTTCTTTTTATTTACATTATAAGGTACGGACTGTGCGAATGCAATTCCGTTAATTGCTATAAAAATAAATAAGATAATTTTTTTCATTACTCTACAGTTACAGATTTTGCTAAATTACGCGGCTGGTCAACATCGCATCCTCTTAATACTGCAATATGATACGCTAATAATTGCAATGGAATGACAGACAAAATTGGTGTGAACGGCTCATCTGTTGCAGGAATCTGAATAACAAATTCCGCCAGCTTACTTATTTCAGTATCGCCTTCGGTTACAATAGCAATCAGTTGTCCTTTACGTGTTTTTACTTCTTCAATATTCGACAATACTTTTTCGTAATGCTGTGTATGCGGCGCCAATACAACTACCGGCATATTTTCATCTATCAAGGCAATTGGTCCGTGTTTCATCTCTGCTGCCGGATAACCTTCTGCATGTATGTAAGAAATTTCTTTCAGTTTTAATGCACCTTCTAATGCTACGGGAAAATTATAACCTCTTCCCAGGTATAAAAAATTAGTAGAATCCTGAAATGTTTCTGCTATCTCCTGAATGTATGGCTCAGCTTTTAAAATCTTTTCTATTTTTGCAGGTAACGCTTCTAACTCCGTGATATACTCATTGAATTTAGATTGCGATAATGTTCCTTTTATTTCTGCCAGTTGCAATGCCATCAATGCAAGAATACTTACTTGCGTTGTGAATGCTTTTGTAGAAGCAACCCCAATCTCAGGACCTGCATGCGTGTAAGAACCTGCATCTGTCATGCGTGAAATACTTGAACCCACCACATTGCAGATTCCGTATGTCAATGCGCCTTTTGATTTCGCTAATTCCAGGGCTGCCCTTGTATCTGCAGTTTCTCCAGATTGTGAAATGGCAATCACTACATCATTTTCTGTAATGATTGGATTTCTGTATCTGAATTCCGAAGCGTATTCTACTTCTACATTTATACGCGCCAAATCTTCAATTAAATATTCACCGATTAATGCGGAATGCCAAGATGTGCCGCATGCTACAATGGTAATCTTGTTAGCATTTTTAAAACGTGCTTCATGTTCTCGAACGCCACCAAGATTTACCCAAAACTGCTGGCTGTCAATCCTGCCGCGAATACTGTTTTTTATTGCATTCGGCTGTTCATGAATTTCTTTCATCATAAAATGATCGAAACCACCTTTTTCAATCTGTTCGAGTTTGAGTTGTAATTCATCAATATATGGAACATATGTTTGATTATCTTTAACAGTTTTAACATCCAGCTTTCCATCTCTGTGCAAGACAGCCATCTGGCCATCTTCCAGATAAGAAACTTTTTTGGTGTGTTCTATTAACGGCGAACCATCTGATGCAACAAATAATTCATCTTCTCCAATACCTATCACTAACGGCGAACTTAATTTTGCTACAATTAATTTATCTGGATCATTTTTAGAAATCACCACAATGGCATATGCGCCAATAGCTTCATTCAATGCCAGGCGTACCGCTTCTTCTAATTTTACTTCTGCGTTTTTTTGAATATCATCAATCAGGTGAACTAAAACTTCTGTATCTGTTTCTGAACGGAATATGTATCCGCGTGCCTGTAATTCTGTTTTAAGAGAATAGTAGTTTTCAATAATACCATTATGAATTACAGCGATATCGCCATTGGTGTTAAAATGCGGATGCGCATTGGTATCATTTGCTTCGCCATGGGTAGCCCAGCGTGTATGTCCGATACCAATAGTACCGGAAATATCATTTCCGGAAGCAGCCTCTTCAAGATTTACTACTTTTCCTTGCTTTTTGTAAATGTTCAGCTGACCGCTGCTGCTTAATAAAGCAACTCCTGCACTGTCATATCCTCTGTATTCGAGTCTTTTTAATCCGTTAATGATAATGGGAAAGGCTTGTTTTTTGCCTATATAACCTACAATTCCGCACATATAAATTTAATTAGTGTAAAATCAATCAAATGATGTACCAATTTAATGAGAAAAGTTAAGAAAATAAACTTATTTAATCAAGGTATATGTCAGATTTAATTTCATCTTATATCTTGCATCCGAATAATTAGAACCTGCAATCACCACTCTTGACGGTGTATAACCTACATTTATTACAGAACTGTTTACAATACTATTTAAGATATTTAAGGAACCGTCTGTGCCGGCAGAGCGATAAGTCGCAATATATAAATCTGTATTTACCTCTGTTCCTTTAGCAATTTCCTGAATGTATTTTGAAACATTAAAGTTATATCGCGCAATCTTATTTCCGAAATTATCTGTTGCTGTAGTATCTAAAATACCAACCCCATCACTGGTGGAAAATATATCTAAATTGCCTGACGAATTTCTTTTTAACAATACGAGATAAACGGGCAGTGCAAGGCTACTAGTATTTTGTTGTATTTGCGTAACAGAAATTACCGCTTTATTCACTGCTATTTTTCCGATATTGCCGATAGTAGGTAATGTTAAACGGACAGTTGTTCCGCCTTGGCCTAATACATAATTTATGGAATCTGTAATCAATCCGGATCCGGCAGTATTCGATACATCTGACGATAAAGTTTTAGCAAATAAGTTAATGCTGTTCATTCTTGTTGATGTAATACCGTTTGAATATTTTAAAAGAGATGTAAACAACCTCATATCTCTTGCCGTGCCGTGTTTATCTTTATAAAAAATAGCGATAGAACTGTAAGAAGAACCAAGATCAATCTCAGCCATTGCTTTTCCGGCACCTGTTGAATTTTCTACAATAATACCGGGAAACGCATTTTTGAATGCAGCGGAATCACGTAATGTTGCAGCACCTAAACCAAGAATAGAATTCCCAAACGATAAAGATAATGGTATTCGTAAAATACTTGCTGAACCTATCGAATCTGTTGTAGTAATACGCACCGGATTTGTAGTAGGTGTAAATAAATAATTACTTATGCTTCCTATTGAACCACTTGACAAAACTGAATTGTCATTAGAAAAATAAGGTGTCGTTTCATTTATTTTTGTGCCTGTACTTATAGTACTTACATCAAAACTTTGTGCGACAGTCGTATCACCATATACAAAACTGTATTTTAAAAATAATACTACGGAATCTGTGGTATAAGGTGACATTAAAGTATCATCGTATACCGCATTCGGTTTATCTAATTCCATCTCAATACTCGCTTTCTGAAAACCAAATTTCGGATCATTAATGACACCTAAATAATTCTTTGCTAATTTATCGGATCTTAAAAACGTATCTGATAATGTTTTTGAAAACAAGGAGAATGTATCTGAAAATCTCACATTCAACAAGTCATCACCCGGTAAAATGTCAGCACCGATGCTTGTATCTTTTTTACAAGATGAAATAAAAATCAGTAAGGCAATTATGGAAAGGAAATAGATTTTTTTCATTGATAAAATATGTCTGTTTGAGGAACGGTTTTATTGTAATAATGATTGATAGAATTCTGCGTATTTAGGTAATATATTATCCATTTCCTGATATTCCAAAAACGGCTTTTTACCAATTGCTTTTTTGATGGCAGCCATATCTTTTATATTGTCTGAACCTTGTACCACTGCATCTGCAAACTGCACACCGCCTAATGTCAGCGCTTCATTCGTCGAATCCTTAAATACAGCTAAGTCTTTTTCCTTCACATCATCTCCTATTAACGCTAATTTCAGAAAATTCTTGTTCAGCTTTTCAGTAAACTCTTTTTCATAAATGCTATACACCATTTTTGTGTTAGAAAATACAGGATCTTTTGCAAACTGTGTTTTCATATATAATGGGATCAAACTCGTCATCCAGCCATGGCAATGAATAATATTAGGATGCCAGCCAAATTTCTTTACTGTTTCTAATGTTGCCTTACAGAAAAAAACCATTCTTTCAGCATTATCATCAAAGAATTTTTCATTGTCATCTGTAAATACAGTCTTTCTTTTAAAGAACTCTTCATTATCTAAAAAGTATACCTGGATACGTGCACCCGGTAAAGAAGCAACTTTTATAATCAACGGATAATCATCGTTATCAATAATGATATTAATTCCTGATAAACGAACAACTTCATGCAAACGGTTTCTGCGTTCATTTATAATACCAAAACGAGGCATCAGAACACGCACTTCCAAACCGCTGTCATTTATATAAGGAGCTAATCTTTTTACGATATTACCTGCTTCCGTAAGTACCAAATACGGATCCATTTCCTGAGTTACGTACAATAATTTCTTCTTTTCCATGCTCCGCTGAACTGTTAATTTTTAATTATTATGGTTTAATAGTGTGCAAAGCTACGCATTTAAAGTGGTATAATTGTTTAAGAAACCGACAGAAAATCCAATTTTAAGTATTCTTTACACTTAAAATTGAGTCATTTTTTATGCTCGTTCTTCTATTTATAAAATAAATATACGTATTAGAAAAAATGTAAATTATACAGCAGTGCAAGTTTTCCAGACAGTAGCCGAAATACAAAGATATTTATTGAATGTCAGTCAATTAGAAAAAAAATCAGTGGGATTCGTACCCACCATGGGTGCCCTGCACGAAGGTCACTTATCACTAATACGTGCCGCCAAAGAAAAAACGGATATTACCGTATGTAGCCTTTTTATAAACCCAACCCAGTTTAACGACAAGAAAGACTTTGAAAGATATCCGATCCAGCTGGACAAAGACCTGGAAATGCTGTTGGAAACAGGCTGTAATGTGGTATTAGTGCCATCAGTAGAAGAGATCTATCCAAACGGGACATTGCAAAAAGCAGATGTAAATTTAGGATTTATCGGAACAACCCTGGAAGCCGAACAGCGCCCCGGACATTTTGAAGGCGTAATGCAGGTGGTGAAACGATTATTGGACATCGTTCAGCCGGATTTTTTATTTCTTGGTCAAAAAGATTATCAGCAGTGCATGGTTATAAATGCATTGGTTGAACAAACCAATCTGCCAATCAAATTAGAAATTTGTCCTACATTGCGGGAAGAAGATGGTTTGGCGATGAGCTCCAGAAATGCCCGTTTGAATGCCGAAGAAAGAGCAGTTGCTGTAAAATTATCACAGGCATTATTTTACATCAAAGAAAATATTGAGCAGCAACCAATATCACAGCTAATTGAGCAACAATTAAATCTGTTAGCTGAAAATAATCTGATACAAACAGAATATTTAGTTGTGGTAAATGGCAAAACATTGCAGCCTGTTGATGTTTATCAAAAAGATATTCCATTAACAACTTTAATCGCATCAAAAGTAGGGCAAATACGTTTAATAGATAATGTCATAATTCAATGATGAATAATATCGTAACTGTTCCATAATTTTACTATTCATAAATAGCTATAAATTTACAATTAACAATACAACCTATGTTTATACACGTTTTTAGAGCAAAACTACATCGCGTTACTGTTACTGAAGCCAATCTTAATTACATGGGCAGCATTACCATAGATGAGAATTTATTAGATGCTTCAGGAATCTTACCGGATGAAAAAGTGCAAATTGTAAACATCAACAATGGAGAACGTTTTGAAACATATGTAATCAAAGGCGAACGCGGTTCAGGACAAATTTGTTTGAACGGACCTGCTGCGCGCAAAGTACAGTTGGGTGATAAAATAATCATCATTGCCTACGGAATGATTACACTCGAAGAGGCGAAAAGCCACACCCCTGTTGTTGTTTACGTAGATGAAAACAATCAACAAATAAAACATTAATCTTATCTTAGTTTAAATGAAGAATATAAAAAAATCATTAAAAATATTAATCTCTTTAGGATTAGGAATTGGGTTAATTATTTGGTTCTGGAACAGCATGCCGGATACTGATAAGACAGAAACTATCAATGCCTTTAAAAGAGCCAATTATTTCTGGGTATTAATGGCGCCATTAATAGGCTTGGCAGGTAATTTTATACGTACACAACGCTGGCGCCTGATGCTGCGACCTGTCGGTTATAATCCAAGTTACTGGAATACATTTTTTGCAGTAATGGCTATGTACTTTTTTAATCTATTCGTTCCACGTTTAGGTGAAGTTACAAGATGTACCTTGCTGACAGAATATGAAGATGTTCCTGTTGAGAAATCATTAGGAACAATGGTGACAGAAAGATTGATTGATGTAATTTCTCTAGGTATAATTTTATTGTTGATTATTTTATTTTTAGGGAAAGATAATTTCACTTCCATATACACTCAATTCAAACAACTGACAGCAGGTATACAAGGTGGGACATTATCAATAGTTTTAAAATATGCAGTACCTGTTTTATTAGTTGTTGGCATTGGTGGTTTTTGCTTGTACTACATCAAAAAAAATGGAATTGAAAAATTAAAAATATTTATTATCTCGAGAATAAAAAGTTTGTTTATTTCTATCTTTTCTGTGAAGGACATCAAGGAAAAACCACAATTTATTCTTCTTACAATCATCATGTGGTTTTCATATTTGGTAATGTTTTATGTAAATTATCTGGCACTGCCCGAAACTTTTCATTTACCGTTCGTCTCTGCGTTAGTTTGTTTATTTTTTGGCGCATTAGCTGTCGTCATAACGCCCGGTGGTATTGGAATTTTCCCGCTTCTAATAAAAATAATACTGGTAGGGTTTGGTGTTAATCCTGGCATCGCAATTGCAATCGGAATGATTGCATGGACTGTTCAAACTTTAGGTGTATTAATTGGCGGAATGGCATCTTTAATTTTACTAAATTTACTGAATAAAAAAGACGTGCTTATCTAACCGATGCATCCGAAAATAATTACTGATATAGATTCATTTATTTCTTCCTTAAAAAGAAAAAGCAATACAGTTGTATTCACAAATGGTTGTTTTGATTTATTACATGAAGGACATTTACATCTGCTAAATGAAGCTAAAAAATTCGGTGATTTATTGATTGTTGCAGTTAATGATGATGCTTCCGTACAACGATTAAAAGGAAAAACACGTCCTGTAGAATCACTGGAAATCAGAATGAAAAGATTAGCAGCGTTAGAGATAGTTGATTTTGTAATTTCTTTTCCGGAAGACACTCCATTGCTGTTAATTGAAAAGATAAAACCGAATGTTTTGATAAAGGGCGGTGATTATTCACCGGAACATATTGCAGGAAAAGAATTTGCTAAAAAGATAATTATAATCCCTCTATTGGAAGGTTTTTCCACAACACAAAAAATAGAACACGGATTAAAATGATTCAGCAGATTAATATGATAATCAACCCTCATCCGTATTAAAAATCTATTCAATCATTTTAAATCATAGAAATCTGTGTTCTATTCCGTATTTTCGCATTCTCAAAATTGATAAAAAATGAATTTCCAGCTTACCGAAGAACACCTGCAAATACGTGAAATGGCACGCAGCTTTACACAAAAAGTATTGAAGCCCGGCGTTATTGATCGCGACCGTGATATGATTCATCCTACAGAGTTTATAAAACAAATGGGTGAACTTGGTTTTATGGGAATGATGGTCGATCCAACCTACGGCGGCGGCGGTATGGATGCAGTTTCTTATTGCATCGCCATGGAAGAAATTTCTAAACTGGATGCATCCTGTTCAGTAGCAATGTCTGTTAACAATTCCTTAGTTTGCTGGGGTTTGGAAGAATACGGAACTGAAGAACAAAAACAAAAATATCTCGTTCCATTAGCTAAAGGTGAAAAATTAGGTGCCTTTGCATTAAGCGAACCGGAAGCAGGAAGTGATGCTACTTCACAAAAAACAACTGCGGAAGATAAAGGCGATTACTATTTATTAAACGGTACAAAAAACTGGATTACGAATGGCGGAAAAGCAGATACTTATTTAGTTATTGCACAAACGCATCCTGAAAAAGGACATCGTGGAATTAATGTGTTGATTGTAGAAAAAGGAATGCCCGGTTTTGAAATTGGCGCTAAAGAAGACAAATTAGGCATACGTGCTTCTGATACACATTCATTATTATTTACAGATGTGAAAGTGCCGAAAGAAAACAGAATTGGTGAAGATGGTTTCGGTTTTAAATTTGCAATGAAAACACTGGAAGGCGGACGTATCGGTATTGCAGCACAGGCATTAGGAATTGCAGTAGGTGCTTACGAATTAGCAGTAGAATATTCTAAAGTGCGTAAAGCATTTGGAACAGAAATTTCAAATCATCAGATCATTCAATTCAAGCTGGCAGATATGGCCACGCAAATTGAAGCAGCACGTTTATTAGTGTATAAAGCAGCATGGTTGAAAGACCAGCATAAAGATTATGCAATGGCATCTGCTACTGCAAAATTATTTGCATCTGAAGTGGCGATGCGTGTTACGACTGAAGCTGTACAAATTCACGGTGGTTACGGCTATGTAAAAGAATACCATGTAGAACGACTGATGCGTGATGCAAAAATTACGCAGATATATGAAGGAACTTCTGAAGTACAGCGTATCGTTATTTCGCGCGGCGTGCTGAGCGGAAAAAGCCTGGATTAATTCAACAGATTTTACATAAAAAAACGTCCGGCAATTGGCGGACGTTTTTTTATTTGCGGAAACGGTGAGATTCGAACTCACGGTACAGTTTCCCATACACACGCTTTCCAAGCGTGCTCCTTCAGCCACTCGGACACGTTTCCAAAAATTCAGAATGGAATGCAAAAGTAAGAATAAAATTTGTGGAACAAAATTTATTATAAATTCTGCCATTATTTCTTACTTCTATTGAAACGAAGAACTCGGCACACATCTTGCATGTATTAAAAAACCTTATTTATAGTAAGGTATATGTCATATTGTCGAAATTGAATTAAATTTACCTAATGTTCCAAAAAATCGAATTATCCAATATTATTGAAGAAGATGTAGAAATGGTGCCATTGTTATCTATTGAAGAAGATGATAATACTAGCAGCGAAAATCTTCCCAAAATTGTACCTATACTACCATTGAGAAATAATGTATTATTTCCCGGCGTTGTAATTCCAATTTCTGTTGGCAGGGAGAAATCTATCAAAGCAGTTAAGAAAGCGTATAAAGAAAATAAATACATCGGTGTTATTGCGCAGCGTGATACAAAAATAGAAGAACCTGAAGCAGGTGATTTATACAATATGGGTACCACCGCAAAAATCATTAAGATGCTGTCAATGCCGGATGGAGGAAACACGCTTATTTTGCAAGGCGTAAAACGTTTTACAGTTAAACAGAATGTTTCTTCTGATCCTATTATTGAAGCCGAAGTGGAATACTTAACAGATGTTCCTATGGTTGACCAACAGCAGGAAAAAGCGATGATGGACAATCTGAAAGACATGGCGAATAAAATTATTGAGCTGTCGCCGAATATTCCGAACGAAGCAAAGATTGTACTGAACAACATCAACACAATAAAATTTTTAGCAAATTTTATTACCTCAAATTTAAATATTGAACTTCAGCAGAAGCAACAGATTTTAGAAACGAATGATGCGCATGAACGTGTGCAGCAGGTATTGAAATATCTGCATATGGAATTGCAACTGCAGGAATTGAAAGCAAACATCCATAACAAAACAAGAACTGATATTGATAAACAACAACGCGATTATTTTTTGAACCAGCAATTACGCGCGATTCAGGATGAGTTAGGTGGTGATATGTATCAGGAAGAAGTGAATCGTCTGAAAGAAAAAGCAACAGAAAAAAAATGGAGCGAAGCGGTTGCAAAATCTTTTGAAAAAGAAATCGGCAAACTACAACGCATCAATCCGGCAGCCGCAGAATATTCTGTTATCCTGAATTATCTGGATTTAATGGTGGAGCTGCCTTGGAACGATGTTACACAAGATAATTTCGATTTAAAACGTGGGAAGAAAATTCTCGATGAAGACCATTACGGCTTGGATAAAATAAAAGACAGAATTTTAGAATATCTTGCTGTATTAAAATTAAAAGGTGACATGAAGTCGCCAATATTATGTTTTATTGGACCTCCGGGAGTTGGTAAAACATCTTTAGGAAAAAGTATTGCCCGTGCATTAGACAGGAAATATGTGCGTATGTCATTGGGTGGTTTGCATGATGAAAGTGAAATTCGAGGTCATAGAAAAACATATATCGGTGCCATGCCGGGTAGAATTATCCAATCATTGAAAAAAATCCAGTCATCGAATCCTGTTTTTATTTTGGATGAAATTGATAAAGTTGGAAGAGACCACCGCGGTGATCCGTCATCAGCCTTATTAGAAGTTTTAGACCCGGAACAAAACACTACCTTCTATGATAATTTCTTAGAACAGGAGTATGATTTATCAAAAGTGTTATTCATTGCAACCGCAAATAGTTTAAGTGAAATACAACCTGCATTGCGCGACAGAATGGAAGTAATTCAGTTGAGCGGGTATTCATTAGAGGAAAAAACAGAAATTGCAAAAAAACATTTAGTTTCCAAACAACGTGAAGCTCATGGCCTGAAAGCAAGTCAGGTAAAATTAAACGACAAAGCGATTCAGCACCTGATTCATTTCTATACGTATGAAAGCGGAGTTCGTGAACTGGACAGAGTGATTGCATCTATCATGCGTAACGTTGCAAAAAGTGTTGCTACTGAAGAAGAATATAATGCTGCCATTTCTATTGAAGACCTTACACGTATTTTAGGAAAACCAAAATACAATCACGATAAATATTCTGAAAATAATCCATGTGGTGTGGCTATTGGTTTAGCGTGGACACCTATGGGCGGCGATATTTTATTTATCGAATCATCATTAAGCAGAGGAAAAGGAAATTTGACTATTACCGGAAATTTAGGGAATGTGATGAAAGAATCTTTCAATACTGCATTGAGTTATCTGCAAACAAAAGCAGATGTTTTACGGATTCCAAAGCAAGCTTTTTCAGATTGGAATTTACATATACATGTTCCTGAAGGGGCCATACCAAAAGACGGCCCGAGCGCAGGTATTGCTATACTTTCAGCGTTAACCTCTTTATATACTCAACGCAAGATAAAAGCGTTTACTGCATTATCAGGGGAAATAACCTTACGGGGAAAAGTATTGCCTGTTGGCGGGATTAAAGAAAAAATATTAGCAGCAAAACGTGCGGGTATTAAAGAAATCATTTTATGCAAAGAGAATGAAAAAGATGTAGACGAAGTGCCTGCTGATTTTATCAAAGGCGTAAAATTTCATTATGTAGAAGAAATGGATGAAGTATTGGAAATGGCTTTAGAAAAGAAGAAAGTAAAAGAGGCTTTGAAGTTTGATTAAAGATTCTGTAAATTTTATAAAAATAAAAAATGCCGTCTCGTTTAAAACGAGACGACATCCCTATCTACTGAGTTTGGTTTTATATTTTTATTGCGGTAAATTATTTAAATCTACGCTTGGTTGATTAGTTGTCGGCAGTCTTGACATGCTGCTGTTTAAAGAAAGATTATCAGAGAAAAAGCCTGAACTTTTTAAATAAAATGCACTGGAAGATGTGCTTGCACCATAATCTAATCGTTGCTGAGTAGATGCAGTTGCATCGCCCTTAAAAGTAGCTGTAGTTACTTCTGACCATGTCCCATTTGTATTTATCCATTGATTGTAATAACGTGCAGTTCTTGGTGAATAGCCATTATCAGTATTAAGTCCTTGTAATGAAGAATATAAGCCTGTTAAATAATTACTTGTATTTGTTCTGCTGCAGCTTGCAATAAATTTCCATTGATTATCTTCCGGAGCATAAAACCATGAAGAATAAACTGTGTTGCCAAAACCATCCGGTTTTGCATGCGTAAGAAATTTATAAGTTGTACCTGCTGTCCAGTTATATGCTATATAAAGTGATTTCCCTTCAGCAGAAGCACCATCTACCGTATTAGCTCCTTTAGAAATTAATTTAGCATCATCAGTAATTGAATTAGAAACAAAGAATGTCATTCTTTTTTGAGCAGCAGTAGTTATCTCCATACCTGATTTTCCATTATTAAAACCATTACTGACAAAATCTGTACCTATTTTATCTGTACCTATCGGAACAGTTAATTCATTATAGAACCATTCTGTATTTGCTCCTGTATTATATTGTAAAGATACAGCAGCTCCTTTTCTGGAATCAGTGTAATGTGCTGCATCATTGGCAAAAGTCAAATCTGATGTTGTAGCCGTACCATAAACAATCAGGTCTGAAACATCAGCAAATGTTGAATTATTAGTATTGCTTATTCCTTGAAAATCAACTTTAATATAACCGGGAGTGGTAACATTTAATATAGCCACACGGTATTTTTTATAAGCAGCACCTGTAACAGCCGGTACTATAATATTATCGCCGTTAATAGTTACTTTTATTGAACTTGCACCAGAAGGTACTGAAGCATTGAAAGCTATAAACAAGTCCCCTGTTCTTCCAACACGGAAATAAGTGCTTATTATCGCATTTTTATTTGACCACATTGTTAAACCTGCAGCAGTAATAGTTTCAGTTCCACCCGCAGCGGGTTTTGTTATGTAGGCATTTCCACCCATTGGAATCATGATTCCATTATCAATCGGATCAACCGGAAGTCTGGAACCTGTATCCTGAGGTAGTACATTTGACTCTTTTTGACAAGAGGAGATGAATAACGCACACAACAGTGTGGCTATCATTAATAATTTGTGGGAGTTACGTTTCATTTTTTTTGTTTTTAAGTTATTAATTGAATATGTATAATTATTATATTTTAATATTTAAAATATTTGTTTCAAACGCAGAAATTGTTGTATCAATTCATGAATTTGCTAAAGAATAATAAAAGTGGAAATATTGGATAAAATAAAGATGGGTTAGGGTTTTTATCTATATTTCTTGAAATTAAAATTAAATAATATTTTTCATATCGTGTTGAATTTCTCTAAAAAAATTAAATTATTTTTTAAAAAAGTAAGTAACTATATGGTTATCAATGAAATAAAAATCAACTAAAAATACCTTTTCTTTGTTCTAATCCTGTATTTATTAGTTTTTTTACTTCAACTTTTACTTCTTCCACCATTTCCTGCACCTGATATTCCCGCCAGGTATCACCTTCAAAATACATTGGTTTTCCTACATTAATAATCACTTTAGTTGGGAAGATAAATGGAATCAATGCCGGTGCGGCTGGAAATTTTATCAGACGTTGTAAAAAATCTATATTGCCGAAATTAATGATTGATTCTTCGCAGCCAACAATTCCTATAGGTATTATCGGGGATTTTGTTTGCATTGCCATATACATAAATCCTAATCCGAAACGCTGCAACTGATATTTCTTTCTGAATGGTTTTGATACCCCACGTGCCCCTTCTGGAAACACAATTACCGCTTCTTCGTTTTCCAGCATTTTAATACAATTCTCCGGATCGCCTACTGTTCCTCCCCATTGTGAAAATATAGAACTGATAAACGGGACCTGCGGTACAAATCGTTCGTACATACCTTTTGGTGCGCGCGGTGCAAGCTCATTAGTTACAATGGCATAACCAAGCATCATGGCATCTATAGGTAATTGTCCGCTGTGATTTGCAATAATCAAACATCTGCCTTGCGGCGGAATATTTTCCAGTCCATGTGTTTCAACTCGGAAATATTTTTCATAAAAAAACTTGCCGGCACCAACAAACGGTTTTATACCATTAATATTAAAACCCCACGGGTCATAACCATATGAACCCACTTTATTTGGAAAGCGAGTCAGAAACTGATCCACACCTTTTGGATTAGTAATATTTTTTATAATGTCTGTAAGTCCCATACTAATTCAAGCTGATTAAAGATAAAGTAAGTTCTGTATATTTTCGAAAAAACAATTTTAACTATATATAAACATTTTCATTGTGCATTATCCGATAAATGGAATTAAATTTGATTCAATTAAAAGTGAAATTAAAAACGAACATATCTGCTTTATTACTGGCTGCACTTGTATTTGTGGCAAGTAATGGTGTTGCTGTTTTTGAACACATTTGTAATATTTCGCAAACACACAGTTATTCTCTTTTTGTGAAACCTGCTTGTGAAATGGAAAAATCTGCCGCATCTTGCTGCGCTAAATTAAAATCGACAAAGAAAGATTGCTGTAATCATAAACAATTTTTTAGTAAACTATCTGTTGAAGGTTTTACTGTCAAACAATTACAACTAAAACAAATTGAAAAACAAACGCATCCTGAATCCCGAATTACATTTGCTTCCAATAACAATAAACAAATTTTTGAAAATCATTATTCAGGTTTACAACAACCTGACAATGTATTCACGATAAAATCTATTCTTCAACCCTCTTCTATTAGCTTACAAGTATTTCGTTGTTAGTGTAATCTTATTGTTCCGTAACAATATTATTCATCAGTTATCTCTAAAATGAAAGAATCAAGAAATTGGCTTTTCATATTGATGGTTTTTATAAGTCAATATGCATTCTGCCAGAATACACAAACAATCAAAATAACAATCACTAACAAAAAAGATAAAGAATTTTTGTTTGGTGCAAATGTGCAATGGCTGCATTCTGCGATTGGTGCCACAACTAATGAATTTGGTATTGCTGAATTAGTTATTAATACTTTACCTGACTCTATATTTGTAAGCTATGTTGGCTATGTAACGGATACTATTGGGATTAGCAAAATTATTGACATAAAAATTCAACTTGAACCGGAAATCCAATTGAGTGAGGTAAAAGTAAAAGCAAAGAAGCAGACAAATTTTATTTCTTCCATCAATCCGCTTAAAACAGAAAAGATTGAAATAGGTGAATTGAAAAAAGCAGCTTGTTGTAATTTATCTGAGAGTTTTCAAACCAACGCTTCCGTTGATGTGAATTACAGTGATGCGGTTACCGGAGCCAAGGAAATAAAACTTTTAGGATTGAGCGGCATCTATGTGCAGAATTTGCTGGAAGGAATTCCATTTATGCGCGGTCTCACAGCTACATTTGGCCTCGATAATATTCCGGCACCATGGATGAAATCCATTTCAATTGCAAAAGGTGTTCCATCTGTAAAAAACAGTTATGAAGGAATTACAGGTTCTATGAATGTGGAATTCAAAAGCAGTTTTAATGATTCCACCAGACTGTTCTTTGATATGTTTGGAAATCAAAGTAAACGTGTCGAAACGAATTTAGTCATCAATCATAAAATCAATCCGAAACTTGGAACCGTACTGATGGCAAATGGTGCGTTCATGCCTGCAAAAGAAGATCAAAATCATGATGGCTTTTTAGATTTGCCTGTCCTGAAACAGTATAATTTGCTCAACCGCTGGAATTATCATGGTGAAAAAGTCGAAGGTCAGTACATGATAAAAGTATTGAGTGAAAGCCGCATTGCCGGACAAACTACTCTGCATCATAATGATTCATTGCCGTTGTATGGAATTAATATCAATACAAAACGTGTGGAAGCATTCGCAAAGACAGGTTATATTTTTTCTGAAGAAAATAGTTTGGGCACGCAATTTTCAGGTGTGTACCATCAGCAAAAATCAAATTTTGGAAGTAGGATTTTTGATACGAAACAAGCAAGTTTTACTGGTACGGTTTTATATCAAACAACCATTAAAAATGATAATCACACTTTAGTGACCGGTGCAAATTTCATTTATGATAAGATTGATGAGAAACTGGATTCATTACAATTCAACAGAAATGATTTCGCACCTGGAATTTTTGCAGAATATACTTTTAAATGGAAAGAAAAAATTACTATCGTAACAGGTGTTCGTGGTGATTATCACACACGTGCAGGCTTTCAAATTAACCCAAGAGTTCATGCAAGATTTTCTCTGACACGTAATACTACATTGCGGATCGCCGCAGGCAGCGGATTCAGGGTTCCTAATATTTTAACCGAGAATCAATCCTTACTTGCCAGTTCGCGCAATTTATTTTTCCAGGAGAATCCGGTAAAAGAAATAGCATGGAATTATGGTATCAGCCTGACGCAAAAGTTTTATTTATTTAATCGAGAAGGAAATTTTTCAGTAGATTTTTTCAGAACAGATTTTTTAAAACAAACGGTTATTGATTTAGACAATGCAGATAATACCGCCACAATTTCAAATCTGCTTGGAAAATCATTTTCGAATAGTTTGTTGGTAGAATTTAATTTTGAAGTGCTGAGGGGGTTGGATTTAAAGGCAGCATACCGACTGGAAGATGTTCGCACTACTTATCATGGTGTTTTATTGCAAAAGCCATTACAGGCACTAAACAAAGGGCTTGTAGCATTAAGTTATAAAACACCAAATCAGCAATGGCAATTTGATGTTAATACTAGTATCAATGGAAAAAGAAGATTGCCAAATAGTTTTACAGGAAATGCAGGAAAAAGATTTTCGACCAGATATATTTTACTGAACGCCCAGGTTTTAAAATATTTCAAACATGCAGAAATATTTGTCGGCTGTGAAAATATTACTAATTACAAACAAAAAAATCCTATTTTAGGTGTGCCGAACACTTTGTATTTTGATACATACCAAGTTTACGCGCCAATTATGGGTGCTACCGTTTACGGTGGTTTCAGAGTTTTTATCAACTAAAATAAATTTAATAATTAAACAAAAATCAAATGCAAAAAACAAAATCAATCGTAGTCGTAATTATGGTAATTATTGCTACAGTAATCGGATTCACATCTTGTCACAACAATGAAAACAAAGACGGCAAATGTGAAAAGGAAATGTGTTGCCCTAAAGATTGTTGCAAAGATTGCAATGGTAAAGAATGCTGTGATGGCAATGACTGCAAAGAAAAATGTGAAAAAATGTGCAGTGAAGGGATGTGCAATAAAATGGATTCATCAAAATGCGACATGAAAAACATGAAGAAAGATTGCTGTAAAAAAGATTCTATGTCAACAACACCTGCGACAAATATGATGAAGGATGAAGGTAAAACGGAAGATAAAGCTACAGCAATGTACACTTGTCCAATGCACAAAGAAGTAACTTCCGACAAACCAGGTAAATGTCCGAAATGCGGAATGACTTTGGAAAAGAAATAAGTACAAATAAAATTTAAGAAAATAAAACCAAAATTCAGATTTTGCAGCTGCTATCTTAATGACAGCAGCTGCAAATTATAACTTCAATTAACAATATTTAATTGCTATATCCATGGATTAGAACTAACTTTAATGCAGTTTAATGAAATTTAAAATCAACATACCGGCATTATTAGTGGCATTACTTGTATTTGTAACAAGTAATGGTATTGCTATATCCGAACATATTTGCAATTCCACTCGTACACATGGTTATTCGTTATTTACTAAAGGTGGTTGTGGAATGGAAAAGCAAGTTTCATCTTGTTGTGCAAATAAAGTAACTCCAAAAAAAGGGTGTTGCGAACACAAACAGTTTTTCAAAAAACTATCTATTGAAGGATTTACTGCTATGCAGATAGTATTAAAGCCGATGGAAAAATTAGGGTTGAACGATTTTTGGGTAAACACTTATTCATTTATTCACAACATTAATTTTGACAGATACATTTCTGGTATTCCCCCACCTGACAATCTAAATACCATAAAATACCTTTTGCGGCCAACTCCTGTTGGGTTGCAAATCTTCCGTTGTTAGTAATTGATTTATTTCCTCTCAGGAAATTTTCAAAGTTTCAATAAATGAATGAAACTTTATATTAATTATTCAACAATAAAATTACAAAATGAAAAAAATAAAATTAGTTGCCCTATTAGTGGTAATGATATTTTCTATTACAAGCTATGGAAAAATTAAGAATCTAAAAACAGAAACATATAAAGTTTTTGGAAATTGTGGCACCTGCAAGAAAAAAATAGAAAAAGCTGTTAGTCTAAATAAAGATGCAAAAGGTCTTTGGAATAAAGACACAAAAATGCTGACACTTACTTATGATTCTAAGAAAACAAATGCTGATGAAGTTTTAAAACGTATTGCTGATGCTGGTTATGACAACGATAAGTTCATTGCAAACAATGCGGTATATAATACCCTTGATGCTTGTTGTCAGTACAGCAGAAAACCAGTAGATAAAACCCCTGTTGTTTTAGCTGCAGTTCCGAAAGTAATACCAACACCAAAAATGGTTGATGTGCCTATGACTACAGAAATGAAAGATGCACAAAAAGTCATTTCAGCACCAATGGAAACAACATCTGCTCCGAAGACAGAAATCACAAATACTAAATCAGATTTCCATGCTATGCTTACTCAATATTACGGGTTAAAAAATGCGCTGACTTCAGATAATGGAACCTTAGCCGCTAAAAATGCTTCCGCATTAATAATAGAAATTAATGCGATAAAAATGGAAAGTATGTCAGTAGATGAACACACGGTTTGGATGAAATATCTTGAAAAACTAAAGACAGATGCGACCAAAATCAGTACAGCTAAAGAAATTGAAAAACAACGAACAGCATTTACATCACTATCAAATAATCTTTGGTTGACAGTAAAAGGGTTAAAGATAAAAGATAACGGCGCTATATATGTTGAGTATTGTCCAATGAAAGACGCATATTGGTTAAGCAAAGAATCGTCAATCAAGAATCCATATTTTGGCAAACAGATGCTTACTTGCGGAAGCATAAAAGAGACTATCAAATAATCATTCAAATCTAAAAATCAAAACAATGAAAAAATTAATCATTATAACTTTTGCTATTCTTATTGCATTTACTGCTTGTAATAATAGCCAAACAAAAGGAACATCAGAAAATTCAGGACAATCTGACCAAATGTATTCCTGTCCAATGCATCCAGAAGTTACTGGAAAGAAAGGTGAAAAATGTTCTAAATGTGGCATGGAATTAACTGAAGCAGTAAAGAGTGAAGCGGCACAAACAACTACTGCACCAGCAACCACAGAAGCAACTACAACTGTTTCTATAAAAGAAATTGTAAGTAATTATCTACAATTAAAAAATGCTTTTGTTAAAGACAATACGAATGATGCTGCAACAGCAGGTAAAGCATTAGAAGCTACTTTTAAAACTTTTGATAAGTCAGGATTAACAGCCGAGCAAAAGAAAACCTTTGAAGATATTGAAAGCGATGCAAGAGAACATGCTGAACATATTGGAGCAAATGCTGGAAAACTTGCACACCAAAGAGAACACTTTGATATGTTGAGTAAAGATATGTATGACTTAGTAAAAGCATTCGGCGCAGGTCAAACTCTATACAAAGATTTTTGTCCAATGTACAATGATAATAAAGGAGCAATATGGTTAAGCGAAACTAAGGAAATAAAAAATCCATACTTAGGTAAAGCAATGCCAACTTGTGGAACTATGAAAGAGGAATTAAAATAACGTTATGCGTATCACAAAAAAGATATTGTTAGCATTGCTGATTGTATTTATTTGTATTCAATTTATCAGACCTGTTCGCAACGAAAGCGAGCAGGTATTATCAACAGATATAACAAAGATGTTTAATGTGCCTGCCAACGTTTTTAATGTATTAAAAATATCTTGTTATGACTGTCATAGCAACAATACTAATTATCCTTTTTATGTTAATATAGAACCTATTGGATGGATGCTCAATAATCATATTAAGAATGGGAAAGACAAACTTAATTTTAGTGATTTTGGCGCATATTCACGGCGCAGACAAATAAGTAAACTAAGGT